>DATEQL010000202.1:0-7518 GCA_035272665.1 Allostellaceae bacterium | reverse complement strand
TCGACGGCGAGACGGGTCGCCCGCGCCGATCCGCGAGGACTTTGGATCGCGACGAAACGGAACCGTGCGCTGGCATCGCGCTCAATCACGAACCGGACCCACCAGGAACAAAGTACGCAGACCCCGTCGAACAAGATGAGCCGATCGGGAACGTCGTCGAGGCATCGTCAACTTAAGTTGCATCGGGCAAAATGGGTATCAAACGGGACGAGGGGGTCACCTCTCTGTGACTGCGTCTTTCCAGTGGTTTGCCGCCTCGGCTCTGAAGATTCGAAGCGTCGGCCGTGAGACGAGATGGCGTTGAAGGTTGAAGGTATTGTGGACGGCGGCGTGCATGCTGAGGAAGCATTGGGCGGATCGGGCGGATTTGAAGCGTTGCATTTTGCGCTCGCGCCGTCGAACAACCTGATGCGAATTTTCCGCCCGATTGTTTTTTCTGAGCCCCTGTTCGTGCCGGCAGGTCAGCCGTAGATGCCGGAATGCGGAGGCGTAGGAGCGCAGCTTGTCGGTGACTAGCAACTTCGGCGCAAAGCCGTGCTTCTTGAGCAGCTTGCGCATCAGCCGCAGCGCCGCCCGCGTGTCGCGCCGGCGCTGAACCAGCATGTCGAGCACCTCGCCCTCGTGGTCGACGGCACGCCACAGGTACTACATTCGCTCTCCGGCGATTCGGACCACCATCTCGTCCAAGTGCCATCGATTGCTCGCCGAGGACGACGCTGCCGCAGCCGTCGAGCAATCGCCGGTCCGAATTTTAGCACCCAGCTCCGAATGGTTTCGTAGGACATATCGAGCCCACGCTCGGCAAGGAGATCCTCGACGTCTCGGTAGCTGAGCGTGAAGCGCAGGTAGAGCCAAACGGCGTGTTGGATGACGACCGGCGGGAAACGGTGCCGGCGGAATGAGATTTCAGCCATGGCGTCAGCCTAACCACGACATCCCCGCCGAGCTACCTGGTTATCTTGACAACGCCCGATCGGCCTGTCGCACCCAGTTCCAGATCGCCTGGGCGGTCGGTTCGAACTCGCGCGACAGCTCCTCCGGGGTTCGCCCAGAGCGGACCAGATCAACCATCTGTCGCCGGAATTCCAGCGCATAGGGTTGGTGACTCTTCGGCATTGATGGCACCTCCTTCTCAAGGGGAAAGGTGTCCACCAAACCGGGTCAACTCCAGATCTTGCTCAGGGCTTGTGAGGAACGTCGTCCGACGGAGATCATTTCGGGTCTGAAGTTGCCCTGCTCCTATGTCCCTGCCTGGCGAATGGCGTTGGCGCAGGGCGGTCACGGAAAAACGCAATTTGCTGCACAGGCGCAATACCTAATCGGCCGGTTTCCGAGCGCTACACTTTTGGTGTGTGTGGGCGCTGCCGGCAGTCTCGTTACAGATCTTTCGGTCGGCGATCTCGTAGTTGGCACGGAAACCGTTGAACACGATTACCAGCTATTGTTCGCGGGCGCGCTCTCGGGCGGTGCGCGCTGTATATGTATCGGATACGCTGCACGCGGTGTCGCCGGCTTGCACGGCGGGTGCGTGGCCTTACCAGCAGGAGAACCGCCAATGTCAACCGAGATTATTCCGACGGGCGCCGCGCTCGGCGCCGAGATCCGCGGTGTCGACTTGGCCCGACCCATCGACGACGAGACGTTCGCCGCTATCGAACGCGCCTACAATGATCACGCCGTCATCTTCTTCCGCGATCAGCACATTACGCCCCCGCAACAGGTGGCATTTACCCGCCGTTTTGGCGAAATCGAGTTCAACATCTTCGGTGAACGATGGAGCGTGCAAGGCAGCCCGGAGATCGTCGTCGTCTCCAACGTGACCGAGGATGGCCGTCCGATCGGCGTGCGCCGCGCCGGCGAAAACTGGCACAGTGACATGTGCTACGCCTCACGGCCGCCGCGCGGGACGATGCTCTATGCATTGGAAATTCCCGAGCTGTTTGGCCTGGCGCTGGGAGACACAGAATTCGCCAGCACCGCTGCGGCATGGGATGCCTTGCCGGAGCGCATGCGGCGGCACCTTGACGGACGCCGTGCGGTGTTTGACTTTGCTGGGCGCCAGCGGGCCTTTCCGCCCACTCAAGCGGAAATAGATCGCTACCCGCCGGTCACCCATCCCATCGTCCAGACCCATCCCGTAACCGGCCGTAAATGCCTCTATGTCATGCACGACGATTGCACCGGGATCGAGGGAATAGAGGGACGGGAAGCCGAGACGCTGATCGACGCACTTGCCGATCACATTGTTAAGCCGGCCTTCGTCTATCGTCACCAATGGCGGGTCGGGGATCTTTTGATGTGGGACAACTGCACGGTGCAGCACCGGGCGATCCAGGACTATGACCTGCCGCAACGCCGGCTTATGCACCGAACGACTATGGGCGGCATAGTTCCACTCTAGGGGATGAATGATAATCGAGCTGTTCTATGCGTGCAGCGAGCTCGCTCGCCTCGCGCGGCGACTTCGCCAAGAGATTGGGCTTGACCCGCCGCTGGGGAGGGATGGTGCGGAACCCCATTGGGGACCCCGGAGAGCTCCTCATTTTACGGCGGGATCGACGTTTCGAATCTGCCTTCCTCTAGCGGAGAGTGTCCGTGTCCTTAAAAATGCGATGAGACCTCAGCCCAATGCTTGGTTCAGGTCCACGATCAGGTCGTCGGGATCCTCAATCCCGACCGAAATGCGAATAAGCGTCGGCGTGATACCCAGCCGCAACCGTTCTTCTTCCGGGATGTCCGAATGAGTCATCGCGGCAGGATGCGAAGCAAGCGTCTCCGTACCACCCAGGCTTACCGCGAGCTTGATCACCTTTAGCTGATCCAGGACGGCAAAGGCTTCGGCCTCACCCCCTTTCACTTCGAAGCTGAAAGTGGAGCCTGGACTCTTGCATTGGCGCTCGAAGACTGAACGATCAGGATGGCCCTTCGGCAAGAATCCAAGATACCAGACCGACGCGACCTTCGGATGAGTACTTAGGAAGGCTGCGACCTTGCGCGCGCCTTCCGCCGCGGCCGTCATTCTGAGCTTCAGGGTCTCGAGTGAACGCATCAGCAACCAACCAATCTGCGGATCGCACCCACGGATCGGTTCAAGTACAGCGGCCGCTCCCGAACATCCGCTGGCAATCAGGTCGGAATGACCGCCGACATATTTAGTAAGCGACGTAACGACCAGATCAGCACCATGTGCCAGAGGGGTCTGATAGATCGGTCCCAACAACGTATTGTCAACGACGACAACCGGCCGATTGCCGTCCGGACCGTGGAGGGCGGACACAATCTTCCGAGCACGCTCGAGATCCACCATTCCGTTTGTTGGGTTTGCTGGCGTTTCGATATAAAGCGCCGCAATCGGCCCCTTGCCGCGTGCCGACTCGACGGCTTCTTCCATCGCCCTGTTGCCGCCCTCGCTAAGAAAGCCGATCGAGGTCACGCCAAATTGCGGCAGGATCTTCTTCAGTAGGAAATCGGTGCCGCCATAGACGGGGCCCGAATGGATGATCACCGTGCCGGGACGCGCATAGGCCCAGAGTGTGGTCGAGATCGCCGCCATGCCCGAGGCGAAGACGAGACTGGCTTCGGCCTGATCCCAGATAGCCAATCGATCCTCAAGCATTTCGAGATCGGGATTGTTGATCCGGCTATAGATCAACCCGGGCCCTTCATTGGGGCGCTTTTGCCGCAAGCCGTAGGCCAGCTCGAAAAACTCCTTCCCGTCCTGAGCCGATCGAAACACGAAAGTCGAGGTCTGGAAGACCGGTGGCTTGAGAGAGCGCTCGGATAGAAAAGGGTCATAGCCATAGCCCATCATTAGGGTTTCCGGTGACAGAGCGCGATTTCCGAGAAACCTATTGTGGCTGTCCGTCATGAGCATCGCTCCGATTTGCCTTTCAAGAAGAAGCTAGGAAACGCTACCGTCCCTTCCGAGAACTCCAACTCGCAGGCAAACGAGAGCTCTCGGTGCAGAACAAAAGTGCGCGCCAAAGTGCACGCAAACCCTATTGTGGCTGTCTGTCATGAGTCGTTGACCTCGCGCGCGGTGCGGATCAAACGGCGCGCTGCAGGATGCCGCCGCCGCGGCCGCTGATCGGATCGTTCAGCGTGCGATAGCTGAACGGGAACTGATCATCGCCGTACGAATGGTCCTTCTCGTAGGCACATCTCGGTTGGCCCGCGTGCGTGCGGGGGAGCAGACATGGTCCGTCCGCGGTGTGCAGTGGCTTCGTCCGATAGCAGTTTTGCCTCCTCATCCGAGAAAAATGCCGTCGCGGCGTGGCCCCGTGCCTTTTGCCAAGCGGCTATCGCCGCTCTGGTGGTGGGGCCATACACACCATCAATAGCAGCACTCGTCGGAAGAAAACCCACCTCCCAAAGATCGCGTTGGAGTGCGATATGTTGATCGATCTGCCTGGACACTTCCGGTACTGCGACAGGTGCCAATCCTGGCCGGCATCCGGGCTGCCGATGTATTTGCCGGCCTCCTTGAGGTTCGAGAGGATATCGATCTCCGGATATTCCTGGGTCGGGTCGCGCCCGCGGGTGGCAGGGCCCTGGATCTCGCCGAATTGCTCGGAGAAATGCTTCAGCTCGCCAAGGTCGAGATGCTGGTCGGGAAACCGCAGCACGCCGTATCTGCCGAGGGCGAGCAGGATTTGGCCGAGATTGCGCTCGCTCAGCGGGCGCGCAAGATCGATGCCGCGAGCCGTCGCCCCGAGTACCGCGCCTGTGGGTTCAATGGTGAGCGTTGCCGCGTCTTCGCTTATAGCTGCGGTTCAACGACCACGGTGCCTACCTTGCCGCCGGCTTCGACCGCCTTGTGCGCCCCGGCGGTCTGGTATAGCGGGAAGCGGGCGGCCACCGAGAGGATACGCCCCGGAGAGGCAGTCCAAGCGGCGATGTCGGACTGGGCCCGGCGACGATCCGGATGGGGAACGCCCGCCAGCGACATCGAGTAGACCGTGAGGTTTTTCTGCATCAGCTCGCGCACTGGGACGCGCGGCTCACGCTCGCCGTTGGTGGCGTAGATCATGATGCTGCCGTTGACGCGAATGCAGCGCAGGGATGCGGCGAGGTTGCCGCCGAAATCGACCTCGGCGATATGGTCGACGCCGACCCCGCCGGTGATGTCGAGGACCCGCGTGGCGACGTCTTCTTGCCTATAGTTAATAACGTGCGCAGCGCCGCCGGCACGGGCGCGTTCCGCCTTTTCCGCCGAGCTGACCGTCGCGATCACCCGCGCCCCGGCCCAGGTGGCGAGCTGCACTGCGTAATGCCCGACCGCCCCGGCGCCGCCGGTCACGAGCAGCGTCTTGCCTTGAACCGGCCCGGCGACGAACACGCTGCGGTGCGCGGTCATGCCGGGCACGCCCAGGGTCGCCCCCTCGGCGAACGAGACATGATCGGGCAGCTCGGTCACTAGATCGACGGAGAGCGCGATGTATTCCGCCGCGGTTCCCATCCAGCGGCCATTGCGCTGGCCGTTGTAGAGCCAGACTCGCTTGCCCAGCCAGCGCTCGGGCACGCCGGGGCCGACCTGATCGATCACCCCGGCCCCGTCGCTGTTGGTCACGACGCGCGGATACTCCATCGCTGGCGGACCGCGCCGCCGATAGGTATCCGACGGATTAACACCGGAGGCTTCCAGTCGGACCCGCACCTCGCCATGACCGGCGTCAGGTGTCGGAAGCTCGCCACAGACGAGGACCTCGTCCGCTGCTCCCTGCCGGTCGTACCAAACCGCGCGCATCGGCGTCCCCCATTCTTGACCTGGCGCGTTCTAGCACTTTTCGCTCGGCTCAGGCCTATCGACAGCACGATGGTCACGCCCGCCGCAACCGATCGGTTCATTTCCCCCTCCGCTGCCGCTTCGCGCTGTCAGCCAGAGCTACGTGAACGGTTCTATGTACGTGAACGGTTCAATGTTAGAGCCGAATCGCTAACCACACTGGCGGAATTTCGACTAAAACACCTGGCGGATCACAGGCTGATAGAGCTTTTTACACGCCCTTGATCGACCTGCGGCCCCTTTTCCTCCGCGAGAATGAAGTGACACTGTCGCGATAGGGACCGAGGGTTCGAATCTCGTTCCCTCCGCCGCCGAGTCTGTCTCACCCGTGCCTTCCGTGGCTGCAGGCGTAGAGACCCGGTTTTCGCCCGGAGCGTCAGCCTGGCGGAGACCAGATAACGGGACCTGCTGGCCGCGAGCCGCTCGCATAGGATGCTTTTCTCTGACCGGCATTGATGCAGTCCCCCCCTCGGGAAATCAAAGCGCTCAACGAGAAGAGCCGAGGCCTTGGCCTGGATACAACTTCTGTCGAGGGTCGCTCTTCAGCTCGCCAGGAGGCTGCGCTGATCGGTCCAGTCGAGTGTCAGATCGAGTTCCGTGAGACGCGTCGCAGTGAGTTCGACGGGTTGCCGGCCTTGCAGGTGCGCAGCGGCGTTGCTCGCAAACTCGGGCGCCGAGTCAATGGCTAAAGCCTGCGCGCCGGCTTTGCGCATCTGCGCGAAGGCTGCAGGAAAGTCCTCCGGTGTCAGGGCCCTATCTGGGCTCGGATAACTCGACGCAACGTCAGCGCTTGCTCAAGGGCTCGGCCAAGACACCCCGGATGGAAACTCGTGCTCGAGTGATCGTTTACCGTGCGCCGAGCCAGGCTGGCTCCGGCAATGATATCTACACCGGGTCGCCGGGCCTCCGGAAGGCGCCAATGTGGGCCCGCCAGCCTGGTCGCTATTCGGGCTGCTAGCGGGCCGGTTCCCGGCGATGACGTCCTCGTCGATATGCGCGCCGCGATCGTCGGGCGCGACAATTTCGCCATCGAGCGCGATCTCTTGCGCCTGCCCGCCCATGCAGAAGCGCGATTCACCAGGAGCGTGCCGCTCAGCAGAACGGCGGCGAACTGTGCATTCCTGCCGCACATCGAGACGGTGGTTTACTTTCGCACCGCGGGTTTCTTTCGTGGTGCCGACTTCTTGCGGGGGGCCGCTTTCGGCGGATTGAGCGCATCTTTGACGGCCTTGCCTGCGTGGAACCGCACTGCTTTTCTGGCTGCGATTTTGATGGTCTCTCCGCTTTGTGGATTGCGCCCCTCGCGGGCGGGCCGTGCCGCCACATCGAAAGTGCCGAGGCCGGAGACACGAACCGCCTCTCCAGCCACGAGGGAATCGAGAATAGCGTTTACTACGGCCTTTACCGCCTGACCTGCTGCCGCTTGGTTTAGCGCAGTTGTCTGAGCGACTTTATCGATCAGTTCGGATTGGTTCATCTCCGACCTCCAGCTCTAGCTCCAATGTTATGAGACCCCGACCTCAGCGAAGCCCGCCTAAATTGTGTGTTTTCGGCCCATTTCCCCTTGTATCACATTCCGCTTGATTAGCCCTGGTGCGAGCCCGCGGTCGGCGCTGTTGCGTCGTGGCCATCCACAACAGCCCGGATGACCTGAAGGGCAAATATCCGTGGGCCGAAGACGGTCCGATAAGATCGCCCACGACGCACCCCAAGGGCTCCGCCACCGCCTCGAT
>DATEQL010000201.1:0-2167 GCA_035272665.1 Allostellaceae bacterium | reverse complement strand
TCAGAAGCTCACGTCCTGGCGAACCGCCTGACGCCGAGATGAGGTCCCGCCCATCCCTGGATATCAGCGCGAATTTACCGTTTTCATAGGGATCATAACGTGCTCGTAAGGTGTCCCCGACCACATCACGTAGGGCTTTGTCGGGTCGGGGTCGGGCGTGCGGGGAAAGCCTGTCATCATCTTAACGGCCGAACCGACCATCATGATGTGAGCGTCGGTCTTGACCCAATGATTGCCGAGCGTTGGTTTTGTCGCCCAGGGATCGATATTGCTCATCCCTGTGTCGCCATTGAGCATGTAGACAAATCCGAGCTTATCGGGTGGGGGTGTGTGGGTCTGCCACGCGTGTGCCCACTCCATGGCGATGGGAGCCATGCACATCGGCCCGGTATTTGCTACCATGCAGGTGAACTCGTTGGTTCCCTTCTTCACGGTCTGCATGGCGCCGTTCACCATGCGCACAATGGTCGTATCCTGAGCGATGTCCGGCGCTGCAGTCATCGCCCTCGCCACATATTCGCTATCCGCGCCCCCAGTCAGCAGCTGGCTAGTGGCAGCGCCGGCGAAAGCAACCAGCGGTAGACCGATTGCGAGGCCGGCGAATTTTGCACGTACAGGCATCGTTTCCTCCCGAGTTATGTGTGTCACGGCGGCCCTGCCTTAGACGTCCACCCCCACATACGCTGCAGCATGACCACCGGGAGGCTGGTCAGCGGCGAAATACCTGCTACTCTTCTTTTACATCAGGACTATTTTTCGGGCTGTACGGCATTGATCCAGATCAATGCCGACGATTAATTTTAAGACTTCACGCTACCGAGTCGGCTGACCAGGGTCTGGGCAAGGTTCTCGAAGTCCTTCGCGAGGCGGCGATTTCGCCAGAACCAAGAGAAGGTGCGCTCGACCACCCGGCGACGAGGGACGACCACGAAACCGTTCATGTCGTTGCTCCGCTTGACGATCTCCACGCGCAGCACCGGCACCTTGGTCACGGCCGTTTCAACCTGCCAGAGGTTGTAGCCGCCAACGGCCCAGATCAATTCGACAGGGGAAACGCCGGCGTATCTTTTCGGGGACCAAGCCGGCCCCATCGTGGTCCTGAATGGCGGCGGAGCGGACGACGACCCGCATCGGCAACCCTTCGCTATCGACCAGTGCGTGGATCTTGCGGCCCTTCACCTTCTTGCCGGCGTCGTAACCCACCGCGTCGTCTTTGCCGCCCCCCTTTTCCGCCGATTTCACCGATTGGCTGTCGAGAACCGCAGCCGAGGGGCTGGCCTCGCGCCCTATCTGCTCGCGCAAGGCCATGTGCAGCTCAGCCCAGATCGCCTCCCATGCCCCCTCGCGCTGAAACTTGCGGAAGATGTTGTAGACCGTCGAGCAGGGCGGAAAGCCGTCGCGCGGCAGGTAGCGCCCAGGGGCAGCCGGTGCGCAGCAGGTATAAAATGCAGTTCATCGCCGCCCGCTCGGTCTTGAGCGAACGCCCGCCGGGCAATGCCTGCGGGATCAGCGGCTCCAGCTGCGCCCACTCCGCATCCCTCAGATCGCGCGGATAACCTTCCCCCTCCCGCCGATAAGTCCGGCGGTGCTCGTGTGTCGACATAGCCGTTCGCCATCACGGTGAGTCCCGCGACCGTGAATCGCGACGCCGCGCCGCACGCAGCAAACTTTTGGGTTAGGCTCTCAGTCGTTCCGACTCCTCGATGATGTGTTCCGTCATTCTCTGGGCTGAATTCATGACGATCCTCGCGGCAGCCGCGCGCAGCGGACATTGAACGAGAAACCCGAAACCGGTGTTGATAGAGGTCAATCCCACGGTCGCCCGGCTCGAAGCTCGTTCCTTGATCCATATCAACGCCGGCCCGCCGTGTGCGGTTTACCAGCCTCTGAGTGCGGAAAACGAGTGCTTTCATGTGCGAGCCCGTCCAATCGACCCTCAGGAGCTCTCATGCTGACGATCCCCTTGAAAGATCTGGCCTTCATCATCATCAAGGCGCGAGAATTCGATGCCGAGGTGCCGCCCGTCGACGAAGATTCGGGCTCGAACCCCTCGGACGACGACGAGCGGGACGTGCTCCAGTTCAGCGCCGACAATCCGACCTATCAGGAACTCGTTGACGCGATCAACGGCTTGAGCGACCTGGAGCGCATCGAGCTGCTGGCGCTC
>DATEQL010000200.1:0-2202 GCA_035272665.1 Allostellaceae bacterium | reverse complement strand
TACCTCGCCGAGCAGGACACGAACATTGGGCTGATCGCGAAACAGTGCGCGGATGGGTCCGGCGATGTCGGCCGGGGAAAGGCCGGCAGTGGCTACCTGGTAGAGCAGCGGCTGGAATAGAAAATAGTTGCGCCGGTCGATTAGGGTGACCCGGCAACTCGTGTGACGCAGCGCCTTCGCTGCAGCGATGCCGCCAAAGCCGCCGCCAATGATGACAACGCGTGGCATTCCTTCGTACGAGACCGTACGCATGCCTCCGAGACCGGGGAAGCGTCGCACCACCGCCCGGACGACAAGGTAGTCGATTGATAACGCGCCCGGCCCGTGGAGAATGATGAGGCCCAGCACCATCAGATAATAGGCGAGATCGATCGACTGCTGGTAAGTCGGGTCGACCAGCGCGCTCAATCCAATCAGTATGATAGCCGTGATCCTCGTGCCCGCCCCCAGGACCAAAAAGGCCAAACAAGCGAGCTCGATGAGGATGGTCAGGCGAGCGGCCAGCCCCGGGGACAACAAACCCTGTGCGGACTGGGCATGAACGAGCATCTGCGTCATGTCGAAATTGCTGATCCTCATGACGCCCGACCGGAAGAACAGGGCGGCGATCCAGCAACGCAGGAGCAGCTTGACTGCGGGATCGCCCCAGCGTGCCAGGGCCTCGAAGATGCGGGTAATCGTCCCCGCCAGGGGAAGGGCGGTGGCGGCGATGCCGCGTCCGATCAGTGCGTCGAGCGAGATCGGCCCGGCACCCTTGACGACGAACCAGCTGAACAGGATCGCCCAAAACAGGTGCTGATCCAGATTCTGGTAGGAGAACTGAATGACCAAGCACAGAATCAGCATCGGCAGGGCGGCAAACCGCGTCGCCAGCCCGAACACCAATAACGGCGGGCAGACGATCTCGATCGTTTCCCCGAGCCATGCCGCCGTTACCGGATCCAACCACGAAACCGGGTACTCGTGCGCCGAGAGATAGAGAGCAGTGGTCCAACTTTGCAGCTTGACCATGCCCGAGGCCCAGAAGATCCCAGAAAGCCATAGCCTTATGAACAGGTCGAGCAGAGGCCCGACCGTTCTCTCGGCGATCCGGGACACATCGCTGGCTCTACGGATGGTCACTCCGGCGAGATGAGCTGGGTGTGATCTTCCGGCTTCGAGATTTGCTGGTCTCGACACGCCATCCCTCCTGCACGCCGGGTCGTTCGTCGGATTCCGAATATTCCGGCTCTCGGCGGTTTTCCCGACGCGCGAACGTCACGCCATCTCACCCAGCAAACATGGTCAACCCATTGCTGCACTGGTAAATTTCGTGCGAAGTCGCTGCCGCCCCCGAGACAGCCGAGATTTGAACGTCCCAGGATTTATCTTCAATCGAGCAGCCATACCGTGGTCGCCGTCGATCGACACCGCAGCTAGCATTACGGCCTGTCGCATGCCTTCCGGCATGGCCTGCAATTCGCGTGCGACATCTCTGACAACGAGGCGCAAGAAAGCTGCCGCGTCGACCAAAGCGATGTCCTCGGCGAGCGGATAGGCATTGGCGGCACCCGGTCTGGCGGAAGCGCTCCTGATCCTTGACACATGAACATTGCGCATAACCGTAAAGAGCCAAGCTCGCGCATTACCGCCATGGTAACGGGTTCGTTTGGCCCAGGCATGCGTCAACGTATCTTGAGTCAGGTCCTCGGCATCGACAACAGCGCGCGTCAACTTACGTGCATATCTCCGCAACGCGGGCAATGCACCAAGGATATCAGCTTCGGTCAGCATAAAATCCTCAGATCATTTCGATTCACACACCGAAATCGGTGCCCAATCGTCGGGCGGTGGATCGGCGAGGCAGGCGCGGCAGCGTCCGACGAGGATTTCCGATTGGCGATCGAGACCGCCGCGACAGGCGGTCGCGGCTTCGAGAAGCCTGACCGCTTCCGACCAGCTCTAGTCCTTCACAGGCAAGACCGGCCTCGACGGGGCCACGGCAAACGTGGCTACCGAAGGCACAGCGGCGTCGCGCGCGGGCGGTCTGGTGGCGTCAAGCTCGGCTGTAGCCACTGGATTCCCCCATCCGTTGCTCGGTCAGTCGAGATACCCGTTAGCGCGGAGGAAGCGCTCGGCGTAGTGGTCGAGCGAGAAAACACCGGGGCCCTTCGTCAGCAAAAACAGCAGTACCGAGGCCCACATCAGGTGCTCCGTCCAATA
>DATEQL010000199.1:0-2421 GCA_035272665.1 Allostellaceae bacterium | reverse complement strand
AAGTCGGTCATGTCTACCCTCCTCCATTGCCCGGAGCGGCCTCAGGGGCCGGCGCCGCCGCGATGTGCTCTTCGACGCGAAGTACCCCCGGGATGTTCTCGGCGGCAACGCGGAACGTCAGCCTCTCCTCTCGGGACTGTTGGTCGGAGAACCAGATATGCACGACCCGATCCCGTACGATGATGTCGGCCGACGAAATATCCACCCAGTTCTTTCCCCGCAATTCGGCGAGGAGCTGGTCGCTGATCGCGCGGTCGCCGGGATCGACGATGGACGCAGGCTCGCTCTTTGTCGTTGCCAGGGCGCGCACGAGGTTCGCCCGGCTAACGATGCCGACGAGCCTGTCGTCGCGAACGACCGGCACGCGCTTGATCCGCTTTGTCTCGAGCAAAATTGCGATATCGGCGAGCTCGGTCGTGTCGCTGACCGAGACGACATCGCGCGTCATGATGTCTCTGACTACTCGGCCGTGCGACTTGACGTACTCGCGGGCGAGCCGCCGATCGGCCGCGATCGTGTCGAGCCACCATGAGCGCCGTCGTCCGGTCCGGCGTTCGGTCCCGGTTTCGACGCGATGCGACAGATCGCCCTCGCTGACGATGCCGACCACCCGATTTTCGGCATCGACCACGGGCACCCCGCTAATCCCGCGCTCGGAAAGGAGCGCCGCCAACGCTTGCACCGATGTATCCGGGTCGACCGTAATGACCTCGGTCGTCATCACGTCCACAGCGCGCATCGCCACCTCGTATGCCAAGCCCGACAAAATACGGAGCCGTACGAAATATAAACTGTCGACCTCACGCCGCGTTGACCCCGAGCAGCGAGCGACGGGACAACTCTCGCGCGGTCTGGCCGGGAGGAGAAACCCACCGATCCGGGCCGAAGAGGGTCTTGCCTTCGCTTAGGGCCCGTGCACAAATCCCGGTCGGACGGCGGGGTCGGGCGTGCCGCCAACGCAACGCGAGGATCAGATGAAGGCGCTGGTCGCAGTCAAGCGGGTTATCGACTACAACGTCAAGATCCGCGTCAAGGCGGACAAGACCGGGGTCGAAACCGCCAACGTCAAAATGTCGATGAACCCCTTCGACGAGATCGCCGTCGAGGAGGCGTTACGACTGCGCGAAGCCGGCACCGTCAGCGAGATCATCGTGGTTTCGCTCGGGGTGGCGCAGTGCCAGGAGACGATCCGCACGGCGCTGGCAATGGGCGCCGATCGCGGAGTCCTGGTCGAGACCAATGCCGAATTGCAGCCGCTCGCCGTCGCCAAGTTGTTGAAGGCGGTGATCCTCCAGGAAAATCCCGAGATCGTGATCATCGGCAAGCAGGCGATCGACGACGACTGCAATCAGACTGGCCAGATGCTCTCGGCGCTGCTCGGCTGGCCGCAGGCGACCTTCGCTTCGAAGCTTAAAATAAGCGATGGTCACGCCGAGGTCACGCGCGAGGTCGATGGCGGGCTCGAGACGATCGCGATCAAATTGCCAGCGGTGATCACCACCGATCTGCGCCTCAACGAGCCGCGCTACGCCTCGCTGCCCAACATCATGAGGGCGAAGAAGAAGCCGATCGTGACAACGACGCCCGACGCGCTCGGTGTCGATGTGACGCCGCGCCTGGTCGTGCTCAAGGTCGAGGAGCCGCCGAAACGACAGGGCGGCCACAAGGTCGGCTCGGTCGCCGAGCTGGTCGACAAGCTCAAGACCGAGGCGCGGGTGATCTGATGGCTGCCCTCGTCGTCGCCGAGCACGACAACCGCGCGCTCAAGCCCGCAACCCTCAACGCCCTAGCCGCCGCCAAGGAGATCGCCGGCCAGGAGGTCGATGTGCTGGTCGCCGGCAAGGACTGTCACGGGGTGGCGGAGGCCGCTTCCGCCGTCGCCGGAGTGCGGAAGGTGCTGCTCGCCGACGACGCGGCCTATGGCCACGGGCTCGCGGAGAATGTCGCCCCGCTCCTCGTCAAGATCGCCTCGGGTTATTCGCATCTGCTGGCGCCGGCGACGACTTCGGGCAAGAATTTGATGCCGCGGGTCGCCGCACTCCTCGACGTGATGCAGATTTCGGACATCAGCGCGGTCGTCTCACCCGATACCTTCGTGCGGCCGATCTATGCCGGAAACGCGCTGCAGACGGTTCAATCCAAGGACCCGATCAAGGTCATCACGGTGCGCGGCACCGCCTTTCCACCGGGGGAGGCGACCGGCGGCTCGGCGCCAATCGAGACGGTCGAAGCGACCGGCTCGACCGGGCTGTCGGAGTTTGTCCGGGCGGAGCTGTCGAAGTCGGAGCGTCCCGAGCTGACCAGCGCACGCGTCATCATCTCGGGCGGCCGCGGCATGCAATCCGGCGACAACTTCCATTTGCTGGAAAAGGTCGCCGACAAGCTCGGTGCGGCGGTCGGCGCGTCGCGCGCGGCGGTCGA
>DATEQL010000198.1:0-8318 GCA_035272665.1 Allostellaceae bacterium | reverse complement strand
CCGGCTATCGTGGATCCTTCCTCGATCACCCACACTGCGCCCTCCGAGACACGCGCTCCGTAATCGTCAAGCATCGGCCCGGGCGGTTTTCCGATACGCGGGATATATCGCCGATACGCCTGCTCGACGATTTGCGCGATCATCGGCGCATCGGCGGCGATCGCGGCTCGGATGCGAGGTTCACCCATGTCGGTTGTCATGACCGGAAAGCGCCGGCCGGGTCGAGGAACCGTTGCATCAACACGAGATCGAGCCAGCGGCCGAATTTGTGGCCGACCTCGCGAAAGTGGGCTACCGGCTCGAACCCCAACCGCTGATGAAACCGGATCGAGGCGTCGTTTTCCGCATCGATGCCGCCGATCATCACATGCTTCCCGAGTGCCAGCGCCAGCGGGAACAGGGCCTCGACAAGGGCACGCCCGACACCTCGGCCGCGGACGTCGTACCGCACATGCACCGAGTGCTCGACCGTGAAGCGATAGCCGGGCCATGCGCCTCGCCACTCCCCGAACGAGGCAAATCCGAGAACCTCGCCATCGTGGCCGACCGCGACCAGCACGGGAAAACCCATCGCGCAGCGCGACGAGAACCATGCCCGCCGCTCGTCGAGTGTGGCGGGCTCCAGCGCATAAACCGCCGTCGAGTTGGCGATCACCTCGTTGTAGATCGCCAGGACGGCCGGAAGATCGCCCTCTGTGGCGGCACGCACGATCGGCATCGCTTCGACCTCCCGGGTTCATATGATATAGTCACGATTATGTCTATTATATTAGATCACCTCGATAGCCGTCTAGGGGCGCGCATCAGGATCGAGCGCGAGAGGCGGGGCTGGTCGCTGACCGACTTGGCCCGGCATTCCGGCGTCTCGCGTGCGATGATCAACAAAGTCGAACGCGGGGAGGCCAGTCCGACCGCCTCGCTCCTGGGTCGGCTGTCCGGGGCGTTCGGACTCACTCTATCGACATTGCTCGCCCGGACCGAGGCGGCCCGTGCCGGGCGGCTCGTCAGGGCCGACGACCAGCTGCGATGGACGGACCCCGCCACGGGATATGTTCGCTGCCTGGTCGCCCCGGGACCCGGGTCTGACCTTCCTCTCGATCTTGTCCAGGTCGAGTTGCCGGCGGGTGCCTCGGTCGCCTTCCCCGCCGCGGCTTATGCCTTTGTCCGTCAGCTTGTCTGGGTGCTGGCCGGAAGCCTCATTTTTGTAGAGGGGGAGGTCACGCACAGGCTGAGATCCGGCGATTGCCTGGAACTCGGGCCAACCGCCGACTGTACCTTCCGCAATGATCAGGACAGTACCTGCCGCTACGCGGTCATCGTCCTGCGGCAACCCCACCAACGGTGAGAAACGTTTGCCGCGCGGCGGTGTGCGACCAATACGCTCCACAGCCGATAGCCTCGTCGCGGCACCGCCGGGGCTAGCCGCGCTTCCCGAAGAGACCACGGGCGATCGCACCGACGACCCCGAGCACGCCGGCGCCGGCGGTTTGCGCGTCGTCTGGCTCGCCTGCTCGGCCACGGCGCTCTCGACGACGACCGACATCGATTGCAGTCAAGGAGAGGTGCCGGAGCGGTCGAACGGACGGTCTCGAAGTGCGTTCGGTGCCGTCGCGGAAAATCCCATCGCGTCGCAAAGTGGAGTTTTCTACGGCCCTCAGCCCTCTCGACGTGAAAACATGGCCGAGAGAGTCAGCTCAACCCAGCATCCCGGTGATGATCGCGAACACGAAAGCGATCGTCGCGACCCATAGGATGTCGCCGGCAAGCGTGCCGCGGCTTGCCGAAATCGTCGGGTCGGCCCTGGTCAACATGATCGGCCTCTTGCCCAGTTGTCACCCTGCCACGAATGCTGCCGCGTCAATTTGGTTGCGTCTAGGAGCCAAGGCCCTGAGGCGCATCTCGTTGTGCGTCAACGACATGCAGAGGGCCTCTGGAATACGCCACGATGAATGTCCAAAAAATGACACACTGGAACTGCGGTAAAACTGCGGTTGGCGCCGGACTGTTGCCGGCACGAACTGACCGCGCAGGTGTTGAACGTTGGGGGACGTACTGGATAGGAGCTTTCCATGCGTCCAAATCTTGCCGTCACGACCGCTATGTTCCTCCTCTTGGGCACCGGCGTCGCCGAGGCCGCCGATTCCATTCAACTTGCGGAGACAGGTGGCTTCCTCCTGGGCAACGCTCATCGCTGCGGCGTGCTAACTGAACGGGTCGAGCGCGCCGGAAAAGTAATTCATGACCTGATCGTTACTGCCTCTTACGATTCGAGCGAGGAAGCTGCTGCCGATTCGCGCTTTGCCCAGATCTTCATGGCGAGCGCTTTCCCCTACCAAGATGGGGACGCGTTGATCCCGCCCTGCGAGGTGGTGATCGCGCAATTCGAACGCCTCGAGCGACATCATCAGCAAGCCGGCAGGCATTGAGAAATGAACCGCCCTTTATCTACCGGCGTTGTCAAGATGAGATGGCAGATTGCCGGAACAGTTTCGAAGGAGACCGGTAATGGAGAAACCGAAGAACGGGCCAGGATAACCGAAATTCAGGACTTGCTCATGGACCGATCGCGCACGGCGGCGGGCGCTCGCGAATATTGAGTGGTGCATTGAACGCGGTCGGTTCTTGATCAAGGAGCTTGAAGCAGTCCGGGATGTGAGGGTCGATTGACCTGCGAGGGTACCCCGCGCATCGCGACTACGGTTTCCCCGGCCCAGATCGCGTCCTAGCGCCTCGGCGCTGTCGCGCACGGTTGCCGGTGCGGCGCAGCGGAGATCGCAGATGCATAGTCAGGAATCTAAATCTATTCGCTTCAACTGCTCACTGTATTCCGGCTCTCAGCTTCGCTGCGTCCGCAATAACGATATTAGGACGTCATCGGCGTTTTCGGCTGCCAGTTAGGCCCCTCTTTTTGGTGCGTGGCCGATGATCTTTCTGACCGCCAGCGCCTTGAGTTTCTCGGGAGAAAATCGGGTTGCAGCAGCCACGCTGCTGGCCGGCAGGTGCAGCGGGGTCTGCAGCGTCAGCAACAGCGATGCGATCCTAATGGAGCTGGTAGGGCTCGGCGCATGAAGCTGCCGGTGCCGACGAGCCGCGCTGTTTGCTGTGCTAATGTTAAGCAGCACGCTGTTCGTCGCGGAATTGCGGGGTATCGCGCACGCTGCGTGGCGGGGCGACCGTCACGAGGATTTCGCATTCGTCCGATGGTACTTGTACCGCCAGGAAGCGGCCTTCGCGGCTGCGTACCACGTAGAAAGTTATGCCCATGCCTCGTGCGAGCGCTTTGGCGTGATGGCGGGCTCTCTCTTCGGTCATCAAACTGGCTCCTCGCTCCAAATGGCGCGCGTCGTGCTAACGGTATGAAGCGCGGGCCGTCCCGCGGCTATTGGGATGACTCTTTTTTGACACTGATAACTGTGGTGGGTGGCGCCTTTCGAGTGCAGTAACGGAATAACGCTCGCTGATGACGGAGGCGCTGGTGGACCGCAGTAGCGCGTTGCCGCATATTTGTTCGGTAAGCGAGCGAAAATCGGGAGATCGACCGGTCGAGAACCGTGACCCCGACCTTCGGTTGGGTACCGGGCGTCTTGGATCGTGATATCGCTCTTGCCGCTCGGGTTCTGGGCAGAGATCTGGGCGGCCGTCGCCTCATTGACTTCGGCTGCGTTGGGATTGCCTAGTTCACCGGCTGCGCCGCGCAATTCGCTGGGGGTCGCTTTCAACGAGCGTTCCGATCAGGTACAAGAGCGCTTGATGCTCGGGATGTCGGCGGCCTCCACTCAGAAACGCGCCGATGTCGATATCGGTCACCTGTCCACCTGATGGGACGTTCGCTTTGTGCCTGACGAAAAGTCTCCCCGTCTCGGACTGGCGAGCTAGATACCACCTATCCCCATTCGGGCTCGTGTAAAGCTCTCTTTTCTGCGCTGGCATGTCGCTCCTCGGCTCGGGAAAATGCTACCTGGACAAGTTGTGCCGTCGGTACTCCGCATTGTTTCCCGATTAGCTAAATCAAGAACGCCAGGACCAAATTCACCTTCCCTCATTTGAGAGGTAGTAGAAGCATCGATCCCGTTCAATCGGATTTAACATTCGATAGCAGCGTTCGCGCGCCCTACGCTCCTGCCGCCATCGCTCTTCCCGCCTCTCCTCCGATCCGGAGCCGTAATATCCTTCACGCTCGCGCCATTCGTCTCGCGGTTCCGGAGGTAGAGGCGCTCCCGGGCCGATCTGAACAGAAAATCCTGGTGCCGGCCGTACCTGCACTTAGGCATGGGTTGGCTGCGCATATAGGCGCCGGCGATCAGGAGCGCAGTAAAGGCGCCGAGTGCGGTCTTCATGGCCGCTCCTTTCGAACTGTGATCCGCACTACTGAACAACGGATTGGGTTCTTTCGATCCATACCCGCCGCCGGGCCGACGGATCGCGGCCGAAATCATTGGCTTATTGGTTCTCGCGTCGCCACTTCACCAGACGGCAGCTGGTCCCCGTGCTCCGCAGCCGTGGTACCTGACACAGCTTCAGCACATATCCCCGCGCTTCACTCTGAAAAAGGCATGAATTTTCCAGAAGCAGGTATATGGCAACCATCCAGCGCCGGCCGCCTGTAAAAGGCTGCTTCCGACGAAACCGAGGAAAGCTGCTGTCTCGGTGAAGTACGCTTAAACGCTGCCGGCGGTCACGGAGCCGTTTCGGGCTTTCATGCAGAGGCCAGCCAGGGCCGATTTCCTCTGTCCGTTACATTGCGCCGACATCGCCGTCACCGCTCCTGTCGTGGATATTCCCCGTTATTGTCCGGTGAATAAGGAGCATACGGCGCTTGGACGCATCCGACGAGCGTCAAGATGACCAGAACCGCGGCGAGCCACCTATGCAGGTTCATTGGAGCATCGAAGCCGGGAGGCGAGCCTGTCCGGGGAGGATCCGGACACGCACCGGCAATCTGCGTTCGGCCTTTCTAAATCATGAATCTGGAACCAACAGCGGTGCTTCGCTGTTTCATTCGACAGGACGATCGAGATTTCCCCCCTAAGGTGATCGTCCCCTCTCCGAAACCCCGGTCTCCCCCCCACGCCGGGGTTTCATTTTCAGATGGCGGCACGGCTCACCGATCGAAAGAGCCGGTCTCCGGGCCGTGCTGGTAGTCACCTCCTAAGCCTGCCTCCTCACGCGTTCCATGAGACGATACGCCGCTCGCGTTGGCTCGGCTTTGTCGAGCGCGCCCGGCCGCTCGTCGAACGCGGAGAAGGTAGCGCCGCGCGGAGCGCGGGTTCGGGCGCAATCGCTTCAGGGGAGCTGAGGAGGGCGAGGCCACATCGAGTGGCCGCCGCATGCCCTGTGGGCGCGGGGCCTTGCCGACCGCGCCGCCGGGCGATCAGGCGGCTTGCAATTGGCGGCCACCGGCGGTGCTGGATACCTGCCCGTCCTTCATGCCCATCAGCGCCCGCAGCGACGCGCGACCGCGCGACAGGCGGGAGCGGACGGTGCCGACCGGAATGCCGAGAATCTTGGCGACCTCCTCGTAACGCATTTGTTCGAGCCCGACGAGTAGGATCACCTGGCGTTGCTCCTCCGGCAGGCTGGCGATCGCTCGATCGAGGTCGCGCAGCTGCAACGAAGCCTCGACGTTGGATGGAGCGGTCAGGACCGGAGCCACATCCTTGACCGGGACGGCGGCCCCTTCGCGCATCGAGCGGCGGGCATCATTTACGTTCTGATTGTGAAGAATGGTGAAGAGCCAGGCGCGCAGATCGGTTCCCGCCTGCCACAGATGCTGCTTGGCGATGGCGCGCAGCAGGCAACTCTGCACCAAGTCATCGGCCCGCGACGCGTCATGGGTCAGAGCCCTTGCATAACGTCGCAAACCCGGGATTTCGGTTTCGAGGAGCTGTGCGAAGTCGCTCATCAATGCACCCTGGGAATGTTCCGACCCCGAGCTTCGCGAGGCCGTTGGAAGACTAGAATATAAAGCAACCCTGTATGTATGCTCATGGCGATTCAAAGAAATATTGTTATGTTGGGTAACAGAGTTTATCGGGTTGGTAACGGATTGATACAATTGGATAATCGGGGTGGCGGTTTATTCGGCGCCAATCGACCGATTTCTTGTAACCAGTAACGGAATTACTTCTAGGATGCCAACGGAATTATTCCATAAGGATCCCAAGTAATCAGAAAATCAAAATATTCGCGAGGTGATTTGACGGCGCGAGCCACGGTGGAGTCATGAAGCACGGAAGAGTCCGGCAGCATGTTTTGCCGCGATCGCCAAATGTGTCGGGTCATGCCCCCAACAGCGCGGCTTGTTTAGCGCCACGAGTCGCCGAAACTAGACCGTTGCGGTCGATCCTTACCGCCGATGGGCGCGATTTCGGCGCAGCGTTGGAGCCGTTCGCCCCTGAGCTCAGAGAAAAACCTGAATTCGGGCGCAAGATAAAAACCGCGCGGCGCCCATTAGGTTGCGTCCGGGAGACGAGGCGTTGATGGGCATCTCGTTGCGCGCGTAGCGACCGCGAAGCTGTGTCCGTCGGTCGTGCCCGCATCAATGTCCAAAAAAAGACACGGCGAAAAGCCTGCAAATCCGCATTTGGCGCCGGATTGTTGCCGGCACGAACTGACCGCGCAGGTGTTGAACGTTGGGGGACGTACTGGATAGGAGCTTTCCATGCGTCCAAATCTTGCCGTCACGACCGCTGTGTTCCTCCTCTTGGGCGCCGGCGTCGCCGAGGCCGCCGACTCGACTCGACTGGCGGAGACAGGTGGCTTCCTCCTGGGCAACGCTCATCGCTGCGGCGTGCTAACTGAACGGGTCGAGCGCGCTGGAAAAGTAATTCACGACCTGATCGTCGCTGCTTCTGACGATTCGAGCGAGGAAGCTGCTGCCGATTTGCGCTTTGCCCAGATCTTCGTGGCGAGCGCTTTCCCGTACCAAGGCGGGGACGCGTTGATCCCGCCCTGCGAGGTGGTGATCGCGCAATTCGAACGCCTCGAGCGACATCATCAGCAAGCCGGCATGCACTGAGAAATGAACCACCCTTTATCTACCGGCGTTGTCAAGATGAGATGGCAAATTGCCGGAACAGTTTCGAAGGAGGCTGATCATGGAGCAAAACAAACACCTCAAGCCCGAAGAACGGGCCAGGATAACTGAAATCCAGGACTTGCTCATCGACCGATACGTGGAGCAAAAGGAAGCGCTCGAAGAAGGCAAAAGGTGCCGAGCGATAGAGCTCGAGTTCGAAGTTAAAGAGCTGTTGCGCGAAAATCAGGCGGTGGGCGGTTGCCTGGTCGGCCTGAGCGATGGAATCAGACTAACCGCGCGGGCTGTGTAGGGAGTGAGGAGACTGAATCATGACTAATTTGACCACGTTGGCGCTCCGGAGGGGCAAGATCCCGGGGCTGTGCGTCGCGCTCTCGCTCGCAGTTGGCATCTTCACCGAGAATGCTGCTGCGCTTGAGGCGGATCCGCAAAACAATGTGCGGGGTTTTTACGATACGCTCCTGACGACAATGAGGAACAGCCCAACTCTCGGGCAGAGCGGTCGTTATGCAAGACTGGCCCCGGTCGTCGACCGGGTCTTCGGCGTCCCCTCCATGACGCGACTGGCCATAGGTCCATTCTGGGCAACCCTCTCCCCGGCTCAGCAGCAGCAGCTGGTCGAGGCGTTCCGGCACTACATCGCGGCGACCTACGCCGCCCGGTTCGACAGCTATTCGGGGCAGCAGCTGCAGGTCACCGGCGAACGGCCCTACAATGCGGACGTCATTGTCCAAACCAGGATTGTCAAATCGGATGGTGATACGACCACCCTCGACTATCTGATGCGCCAGAACCAGGGCTCGTGGCAAATCTCCGACGTCTACCTTGACGGCACGATCAGCCAGGTGGCGATACAGCGCTCGGAGTTCCACTCGATCCTCCGACGCGACGGCGTTGACGGCCTGGTCATGGCGTTAAACCGCAAGGTCGACTTGCTCGGTCGGGGCGTGGCCAAAGCGTCGTAGCTGGTCTATTCGCGTGCTTCGGCTCATGCATGGGCGGAGGGTTCCGGTAGTGTCCTTTTTTTGGCTCCTCTTCTCAGGCTCCACTGTAACCGCCTGGCTGGTCGGATACGGCATGGGATACCTGAGAGGCGTAAGGGACACCATTCCCGCCGATGTTCGCGATGGCGACACTGGCTTCAGCGGAGATTGGACCGGCCGAGAAACCGGTGCTCGGGTGCCGAGCCGGGATGCGGCGACTGCTTATGCCGAGCCGATACTTCGGCGACAATTAACGAGCGACGAGGGGCGCCTAACCAATGCCGACTAGGCTGGCGCTA
>DATEQL010000197.1:0-11195 GCA_035272665.1 Allostellaceae bacterium | reverse complement strand
TACGTCGAGGTCATAGGACGAACGGTGGCCCAAATCCTCGCCATGGGCCGCGAGGAACGATTCCGCGGCGCCGCGCCCGACGTCACGAAGCATGCACAGGAAATCCCACTCGGCGTTGAGTTTCGAGGAGTAGCCGAGGTTGACCATTAGGTCGCTCGCTACGCGGTGAATGCGCATGCCTGCCCACAGAGCGCCTTCAGTATCGCCAGGGTCGCCGACTTGCCGCAGCAGTGCAATCATGCGCAACTCCTTCAGCAGGACGGCATTGAAGGAGACCTCGTTGAGGCGATTGAGAATTTCCCGGGCGGTCTTCGGCGTGCCCGGGCGTTCGACGGGGTTGATCTGCACAAGAATTGTATCGTGCGACTTGCATTCCCGCACTAGGGGGGTGATGGTGGGGTTGCCGGAGTAGCCGCCATCCCAATAATTATCCCCCTCAATTTCGACGGCCTGGAACATGGTCGGCAAACAGGCTGACGCGAGCAGCACGTCGGGCGTGATCTCACGGTTGCGAAACACCCGGCCCTGGCCGGTACGGACATTTGTGGCGGTGACAAACAACTTTATCGGCGCCCGCCCGAGCCGCTCGAAGTCGATGCATTCCGCAAGGATCTGCCGCAGCGGGTTGAACCCTCCGGGGTTCAGATCGTAGGGCGAGAACAGCCGCGCCATCATGTCCATCGCGACGAAGACAGGCGAATGGTCCAAGCTCCAGCGATCGAGGAGCACGTCGAGAAAGCCGCGGCGTAGCGGGCTCAGCAAAGCTGCTCGGGAGACTCTGCGCCAGAATTTCTCCAGAGCGGAACGCGCCGCATCCGCCCCGCCCTCGGCATGACCGTCGACAAGCACGGCGGCGTTCATCGCCCCCGCAGAGGTCCCCGAAATGCCGTCGATCTGCAGCCAGGGCTCTTCCAGCAGCCGATCGAGAGCGCCCCAGGTAAAGGCGCCGTGCGCGCCGCCACCCTGCAGTGCGAAATCGATAAGAACGAGATCGGGGTGGGAGGTCTCGGCTTTGACGGTTGGCACGGGCATCGTTCCTCTCGGATGGGAAACGGAATGGCGCCTCTCAATCGGCGCCACCTTGGCAGCTCGGTTAATCCTGGTCTAGCCTGATCGGTGAGAACCACGCTGTTGACATTGATGAGGTGCGACGGCCTCGACCACTGCGCCGAGCCCTTTTCCACCGCATCGTCAAGCCCAGCAGCAGGCGTGCCTCTAGACCGAGAACCAAAACCAGATCAGCGTTCATGGCAAGTCGATCTCATCAAGCAGAAAGCCTCTGAGCCCGTGATCATTGCCGGCGAGTAATCATCGCGGTAGGCGGTCCGGATTCGAGGAACGCCGCGATCACGCCGGCGTTATGGCGGATCATCGCTTCGCCAGCAGCTACAAGCGCATCCACCTGATCGCGCGGAAGCGTGAGCCCGGTGCGGATCGCAAGAAGCCGCGCGCGCGTCTCGGGATCGTCATAATCGGAGAGGCTTACGCGCACCACCTGCCCGGCCACATCGTCGCACGGATAGCCCATAATCATACGGCCTCGACGGCAGCGCATCTGGCGCAGCTCCTCGACGACGTCGTCGGCCGTGTGCTTGACGGCAATCAGGGTCTCGAGGTTGTAGGCGCCGATCTGTGCGCCGGTGGCGGCCGAGACAATCTGCCCCAGCCCGCTGACCGTGCGCTGCTGCGGCCACGCTGGGTTCGGCGCCGCTTGGCCGTCTACGCTGATCACAAGCACGCGGCGCACCGGCATCAGACCAGCCGTGACGCGCTCCGCCTGAGTCTCCATCAGCAACATGTCGTTGAGCAGCACCCGCAAAGCCAGATTGTCTGAAATCCCCCCATCCATCAGATGAATCCACCTGACCTGCTCTGGATCGGAATAGCGGTACAGGGTCTCGAGCAAGGTGCGGGCACGCAGGTCGTTTTGGGCGCGTTCCCACACAAGCTGCGACACTGCAGGTGGCAGAGGACACTCCGGCCCGCGATAATTGCGCAAGGTTACCGGGCCGAACAGCACCGGAAACCCGTTGGAGGCGGCGACCGCACGGGCGACCGGCAGGCCGGCGAGATCGGAGCAGATCACGTCGAAGGTCTGCGGCAGAAAGCCGAACGGGAGGCCAAAGCTGATGTCGGTGGCGTTGATGCTGACCTGAGGGCGACCGCGCCGGGCGAGATCCGCAAAGGTCGCACCCCGAAACATCAGCCGGTCGTAGACCTGCGTCATCCGGTCGTTTGTGCCGACCACCGGATTGAACAGCCAGTCCCAGTTCCAGGGCAATAGGAAGGTGCCCCAGATGTAAGCCTCGACATCCGGGTAGAGGAACTCGCTCGGGAAGGTCTCAAACGATGCCTCGCCATACAGGCCGAAATGTGCCGCGGGAAAGGCTCCGCCAGAGACACCGGCGAGCAGGTCTACCTCGGCGAGCAGCGTGCTGTCCTTCCCCTCCGGCCGCACATGGATATCCCGCATCCCGCGCAGCACGCCGTGACCGAAAGCAGCGGAACGCTTGCCTCCGCCTGAGAGAGCCACCAGCACCAGCGCGCTTTCGGCTCCGCCGACGCGGTTCACGTCGAGCAGGCGATATTCCGTATTCCCGGCGGCCGAGTGCAGCGGCTCGTTCATTGGCACGGACAACAAGGAGCAGGCTCCGAGCGTAAGCACCGCGCTCGCACTCAACGCCCGCAACCTGCGCATGATCGCGCGCATCCATCCGTCCACAGCTTGGGTCCTGTAAGTCACACGCCGGTTTTCACTTGCGTCGCGCCATCCGCCGAAAGCAGGACTGCGATCGGGCGGGCCGGTGGATGCCGGGCGCAGACGGTTGCGAGCGCGATCAGGATCGGCACGCCGATGAAGGCGCCGGCCACACCCCAGAGCATGCCCCAGAAGAATACCGCAAACAATACCATGAAAGGGGAGACGGATACTGCAGCCCCCGCCACGCGGGGCTCGATGTAGCTGCCGATCACGAACTGAAGAAGGTTGAGGCCGATAAATACGACGAGAGCGGCGTAGAGCGATTCGAACTGGGCGGCCGCAAACAGGGTCGGCAACAGGGTGGCGACGAACGAGCCGATAAAGGGTATGAAGTTCAGGACGAAAGCGATCACGCCCCATTCACGTTGCAGATCGAGCCCGTCGACAGCGGTGAAGACCCAGAAGGCGAGCCCCGTCAGCACGCTCATGGCAAAGCGAACGAGCATATAGGTTTGCAATCGCGCAGCAATCTCCGCCGCCGCTTCGATCGCGGCCGTGCCAAACTGCCCGGCGCCCATCCGGCGAAGGCGACGCCCGAGCGCCTCTACCTCAAGTAGGCTCAAAATGACGAAGACGAAGGTCACGACGGTGAAGGTGAGAACGCCCTGCAAGCTGCCGCCGATCGCCCGTAGGACCTGCACGAGCCACAGCACATTGACTTGCTCGGCGAACAGCTCGGCGGCGTAGAGGCCGCGTTGCTCCAGCAGATCGGCCGCATGCATATACAAGCCCTGCAGGCGCGCGGCGTTGGCGATCACCCACTGTGCGATCCCGCCGAAACCCCAGACGACCAGCCAGCCGCCGCCGCCGATCGCGAGCAAGACGACGGCTGCGGTTACCAGGACCGCGACCACCTGTGGCAGGACTGCCTGCAGCCGCCGCTGCAGCGGCCAGACCAGTGCTGTGATGAAAAGGGCGAAAGCCACCGGTATCATCACGGCACTTGCTGCCCACAGGCCCGCCAACGTGAGGACCGTTGCGCAGATCACCGCCGCTAAGCGAAGCGTTCGGTCGCCAGTCAGGGTTCAGCCCCAGGCCAGCATTGCGACGCCGAGAATGATGACGAGCGTCAGCAACGATATGCTCGCCACCGGCCATTGCCGCAGATAGCCGTCGGCTCGCTCGATTGCTTTGCCCCAGGGGACGGTTGCGCGTATTGCGGCTTCCCCGGCCACGACGACATCCCCCTCCGGCACGCGCGGCAGACGGCCCTCCCAACGACGCAGCTCAACGGCGAGCATCCCGCCGATCAGAACCGGCCACAACGCCGCCCAGAGCGTCCCAGGGGCGAGCGCATCGAGCAGAGTTCGGCTCTCGGCCGCCGGATAGAGCATCCAGGGAAAAATCACGGCAGCGAAAGCCATGATCAGCCAGGGCCACGTGAAGCCAGCCGGTGGTGCCGCCTCAGAGGCTCGAGGCGAGGTTTGTATCAGACGGCGCAAAAAGTGGAGCATCAGCAATGTGCTCCCGGCCGCCGATAAAATCGCGAGGGTACCGACAGCCCCATCGCCGAACTGAGCCTTCAAAGCGAGCTTTGCCAGCGCACCGCCGGTAAGGGGCAGTCCGCCGAGGCCCAGCGCCAGCACCGCCGCCGGGATCAGCACCGGCCACAGACGTGCGCCAGCGGTAGCTGCAACGCCGATCGCGAGGAACAGCCCACCCTTGACCAGCACGTGATACGCCGCGGAGAAACTCGCCCCCAATGTCGCACCGGTATCGCCCGTGGCCAGCCCCATGCCGAGCGCCGCGGCGACTAGGCCCATTTGGCTGACGCTGGAATAGGCCAGCACCGTCTTCGGGTTTTCCTGTGTGATCCCGACCAGAACGCCATAGAAAGCCGAGAACATCCCCGCGGCGGCCAACGCTTCGCCCCACTCCGGCATCGCCACCCCGAACGGCAGAAAGCGAATGAGCCCGATCACCCCAGCCTTGACCGCTGCACCGCTTAACACGCCCGCGGCGGGGATCGGCGCCGCCGTATAGGCGAGTGGCATCCAGACATGCAGCGGGACGAGCCCGATCTTCAACCCGAAGCCCAGGATCAGCAGCGCCAGCGCCGTGTCGCGCCAGGGCGACGCCGGCAGTGCCGCCACGGCGTCGCGGATCATCAGGCTGCCGTTCGGGGTGGCTTCCGCCATGAACACGAAAGCCATCAACAGAAAGGCCTCGCCCAGCACGGCCAGCGCCACATAGATGATGCCGGCCCTCTGGCTAATCGGCTTGCCGTCATGTACGATAAGACCATATGTAGCCAGACTGACCACCGAGAAGGTCAAATAAAAGCTCACCAGATCGGCGGCCATGAAGACGCCGAGGTTGCCGCTCATGGTCAACAACCACCATTCGGCAAAGCGTCCGGCATTTGGGTCGCCGCGCAGATGGGCCGAGGCGTAACCGCCGGCGACGATCCACAGCAGCGCTGCGACCCCGAGCAGCAGCGCCCCGGGCACGTCGAGTGCCAGCGTCATGCGGAACGGCGGTTCGGGCAGAACCAGCGTCGCGCCAACAGGGGCCAGCAATGCCGCGACTAGAGCTGGCGCCGGCGCCAGCGCCAACAGCGACGGCATGCGGTTTCTCGCTCGCCGTGACATACAGGCGAGCAGCATAGCGAGGGGCACGGCCAGGGCAGCAAAAAGCAATGCCCCTGCGACAGTCATAACCGGCAGTCTCGAACAAGTATCATCCTGGCCGGCGACGCCAGCTGACAAGGTGCCAGCGAGCGACCGCCCTTCACCGGAAGCCTACTACCACGGTGGCGGGGCGGCCGATCTGCAGCAACTCCAAAGGCCGCAGCGGGACAAAGCCGAGCAGCACCGCGCATAGCGCGAGCACCACCACCACCGCCTGCCGGCTCGGAGATATGGTTGAGAGCAGCGTCAGAGGCTCACTCGAATCACTCAATGCTCGGGCCAGCACAAGGAACACGTAACCACCAGCCAACAGCCCGCCCGTCAGGACGACCACGGCCCACCACCATTGGCCAGCTGCGACCGCCGCCGTCAGCAACATCGCTTTCGCGACAAAGCCGCCGCTGGGCGGCAGACCCATAAGAGAAAGGCCGCCGAGTCCGAAGGCAAAGACGGTTATCGGCAGGGCCCGGCCGATGCCGGCGAGCCCCGAAATCCGGTCGTGCCCGAGTGCCTCGGCGATGAGTCCTGCCGCCATGAACATGGCGGCCTTGGCAAAAGCGTGCGAGATGGCCTGAAGAACGCCGCCAGTCCAAGCGACCGTGCTCCACGGATTGCCCGTTTCGGGCCTGACGGCGAGTGGGAACATCAGGAATAGGTAGCCGATCTGCGCAACCGTCGAATAGGCGATCAGCAGTTTCAGCCGCATCTGGCGGAGCGCCACGACGCTGCCAAAGAGGATCGCAGCAGCGCCGAGGACACCGAGAACCTGCGCCGCCGCCCGCTCGGGCATCCTGGGCATGACGTCGAACCACAGGCGGACGACGAGGAAGAATGGCGCCTTGACGACCAGCCCCGACAATATGGCGCTGGCAGGGGCGGGAGCGCCGGCATGGGCCGGCGGCAGCCATAAGTGGAACGGGTAGAGTGCCGCCTTGGCCAACAGTCCTGTCGTCATCAGCGAGATCGCGACCCAGGCCACGGGCGCGGGATGGATGCGGCCGGACAACAGAACGATATCAAGAGTCCCGTAGGCGCCGTAGAGCAGTACCGCCCCGAGCAAATAGAGAATTGAACCGAGCAATGCGAACAACAGGTAACGCAACGCGGCCGCGAGCGTTTCCGGCCGGCCATCGAGACAGACCAACGGCACCGCGGCGAAAGTCAATAGCTCGAGAGCGACATAAAGGTTGAAAAGGTCGCCGCCGATGAAGACGGCGTTGAGCGCTCCCCAAACAGCCAGCAGCAAGGTCCAGAACACCAGCGGCGCGCGCGTTTCCACCTCTTGCGGGCTCGGGAACTGAGTTCGCGCGAACAGTCCAATGCCGCAGATCAGCAACGCTGCGGTCAGGATCATTGCCGCGGAAAGCCCATCTGCCCGAAACGCTACGCCGAGCGGTGGGTCCCAGCCGCCGACAAAGTATTGCAGCACATTGTCGGTGCGCCAGACGCCGGCGGCGATCGCCACTGCGACGGCGAGCCCGGCGGGCATCAGGATGAGCGCGACGCGCTCCGCGTGCCGCCCGCCGAGCGCCAGCGACAGAAGCACCCCCACCACGGGCAATACGATCGCCAGAACGAGGAGGAAACCGCCCGCCGTTGTAGAATTCGGCATCAGGGTTAGCTAGCCATCCGACCGTAGGGTTGCCCGCCCGGTCTCCTGAAACAGCCGTAGCAACAGGGCCACCGCCAGCGCCGTCGCTGCGAAAGCGACGACGAGGCCGGTGATGACCAACGCTTGCGGTACTGGGTCGCCCCCAAACCCGCCTTCGGCACCTCTGCGGGCGACGACCCCGAACAGCAAAAACACACCGCCGCCGATCAAATTGAAGGCGAGAATCTTGCGGAGCGGCTGGGGATGCACGATCAGGCCGAACAGACCCAGGCCAACCAGCACCGCGCTGCACAAGCCATACACCGTCACGCTGCTCATCGCCGCGGCGCCCGTTCCGGAGGACCGGCTACCAACACGGCGAGCGTCGCTGCGATCGAAAGCGTCACCGGCACCTCGATCGTTACAATTAGCAGCTTGGCGTAGTCTACCGGATAGCCCAGGAAGGCTCCCGCCATCGCAAGGCCGGCCAGCCCGATAGCAAGGAACACCGCCGGTCCAGCGACCAGCAAGAGCCGCAACCAGCAACGGCTCACCGGAGGCGCGTCCACCAGTCCCGCCATCATGGCGAGGATCCACATGGCGGCGAGGATCGTCGCACCCTGAAATTCGCCCCCGGGAGCAACCGAACCGACCCAAAAGATGTGGATGCCAACGAGTATCCCCACCGGCACCAGCAGCTGTGCGATAAAAGTCAGCACCCCGTCCGGGTCAGCATGGTGGCGGGGGCCGGGGAAGCCGCCCCAAACGTGGTCTGGAGCCAGCGACCATACACCCACCAATGCGAGCAGGAGCACCACCGTCTCGAGCAGCGTGTCGATCGCGCGGTACGCCATCAGGACAGCGGTGACAGGATTGCCAAGGCCGGTCGCCGCTAGGTTCGCCGCCGCCTGCGGCGCGAGCGTAGGCGCGGGCTCGGGCAACAGCAGCAGGATCGCCGCTAACCCCGTTGACACAAGGGTGCAGAGCAAAGCGGCCGCAAGCCGCAAGGTTGCACCAGGCTTCTCGCCGGCCGCGGGGGTTTCGGTGCGGCGCAAGCGGGTGCTCGCGCCGAGCAGCAGCCCCCCGGTTACCCCGCTGCCGATCGCCGCCTCGGTCAGCGCCACATCCGGCGCCGCGAGACGCACCCAAACCAGCGCGAGCAGCAAGCCGTAGGCGACGAAGCCGACCACTGCAGCGAATGCTTCGCGCGCGGTGATGGTCCAGATGGCCACTCCGACGACCAATGCGGCGAGGCCGGTGTCGAAAGCCAAGGCGATCGTCACTCGTGCGGCCCGCCCGGCCGGGCGGTGCGCGCAATCAACTGGGTGACGGTGGCTCCTGCCAACAAGGTGAGGAGCCAGACGCCGATGAGCTTCAGAGCCGCAAACGGCCCTTCCGCCTGAAACAGCAGTCCGAGCACGACTAAGCCGAGGCCGAGGTTGTCCGCCTTGGTGAGCGCGTGCAGGCGGCTAAGCGCGTCAGGAAATCGCAGCAGCCCGACCGTCCCCGCCAAGAAGAAGAAGGCGCCGGCCGAGACCGCCAGGATGGTCAAGGCGTCGAGCGCGAGGCTCACGCCCCGTCTGCCTGTGAGCGAACGAACCCCTTGACGAAGGCGACCGTGACGAAGGCCGCCAGCAGGGCTAGTATCAGCGCGACATCCACCGCGGCACGCACGCTCATCGCCGCCGCCAGCAACAGCAGCGCCGCGATTCCGCCGGTGCCGAGCAGTTGCGCCGCCATGATGCGATCGGCGTCGCCCGGTCCCCGCAGAATGCGGACCAAGCCCAGCGCCACCGTCACCAGCACGAAACCCGCGGCGGCGAGCAGGAAGTCAGCCATGGCTGCGCGCCTCTCCGATGACCCGGGCGAACAGCGCTTCCTCCGCGGCGAGCTGCGCCGCCACCGGCTGTTCGACATCGAGGCAATGAATGAGAAGGTCCCCTTTTTCGTCCGAGCCGATCGGCACAGTACCCGGCAGCAAGCTCATCAACGTGGTGAACATGTTCCGTGCCGGACCGCTCGGAACGCGTACGGGGTAGATCACGAAGCCGGGATGCAACGGGAGTCGGGGATCGAGCGCGCGCCGCGCTACGTCAACTCCCGCGATCACGGACTGGCACAGGAAGCGCCGCGCGAGCCGGGCGAAAGCAGCGGGCCGCATGCGGCTCGTGCCTGGCGGCACCAGACTCAAGCTGGCCCAGGTCGCCGCAAAAGCCGCCACGGCTCCGGCCGCAAGATCGGACGAGTTGCCGCCGGTAAGCGTCGTCCAGAGGACGAAGAAGCCTAGCGCCCGTACCACCACCGGCCGGAACACCGCCAGGTTCATGCTACGTCCGTTGCGGTGGGGCTGGGCATGACGGTCCTCCCCATTGCAGCAGGCTCCTTGATACGGAACCATGCGACATATAATGCCGGCAGAAAGATCAGGGTCAGAACCGTCGCGACGAGCAAACCGCCCATGACGGCGATGGCCATTGGGCCCCAGAATATCGTCACGGCAATCGGGATCAATCCGAGAACCGTGGATATTGCCGTCAGCGTAATGGGGCGAAAGCGGGACACGCTCGCCTCGATGACCGCATTCCAAACATCGAGGCCCTGCGCCAGTTCAAAATCGATCTGCTCGATAAGGATCACCGCATTTCGCGCGATCATGCCGAGCAGCGACAGAATCCCAAGGATAGCCACGAACCCTAACGGCTGGTGGAAGAGGAGAAGCGCCGCAACGATGCCGACCAGGCCCATGGGGACGACGCTCAGCACAAGAAAGAGGCGGTTGAAACTCCTTAACTGGATCATCAGGAAAGTAATCATCACGAACAGCGTCAGAGGCACGACGGCGAACACGGAAGCCTGAGCTTTCTGGCTCTCCTCTACTGTGCCTCCGACCGCGATCCGATAGGATGCCGGGAGGCTGACACTCAGCTTGGCGACCGCCGGAGCCAGCGCGTCGACCACGGATTCCGGCACCACCCCCGGGACGACATCGGCTTGCACGGTCAGTGTGGGGACACGGTCACGCCGCCAGATCAACGGGTATTCCTGAGCGAAATCGAAGGTCGCGATTTGGCTGAGCGGAATGGTGCGTCCGTTTGGGAGCGGAATCTGCAAAGTGCGCAATGTCGAAAGCGACAGACGATTTTCGTCGGTCGCTCGCGTCAGAACGTCGACCAGCCAGATGCCATCCCGGACCTGCGTGACGGGTGTGCCGGTCACGACGCTGTTCATTACAGCGGCAATTGCCTGCGAGCTCAAGCCCAGCAGCCGCGCCTGGTCCTGGTCGATGCGGATGCGGACCATTCGGGCCGGCTCCATCCAATCGAAGTTGACATGCCTCGCGCCGGGATCGGTTGCCACGATCTGGGCGAGCTGCAGTGCTATGTCCCGCAGCTCGGTGATCTCCGGACCGCTCACTCGATATTGCACGGGCCACCCGACCGGCGGGCCGAGCCCCAACGGCGACACTCGACTCACCGCGCTTGGGAAATTTTCCGCGAGTGCTGCGTCCAGCTTCTTCTGAAGCCGTTCACGCGCCGCCACATCCTTGGCAAGGACGACAGCCTGGGTAAAGAAGTTATTCGGTAATTCAACGTTGAGGGGAAGATAAAAGCGAATAGCGCCGCGGCCGACATAGGTGCTCCACCGATTCACATCGGGATCGCCCTTGAGCAGGCCGTCTAGCCTCTCGGCCGCCTCTTCGCTGGCGTAAATCGAGGCATTTTGCGGCAATGAGAGATCGACCAGAAGATCCGGACGATCGGACGGCGGAAAGAACTCTCGCGCGACGAACGGGCTTGCCAAAACGGCCGCAACAAAACACGCTAACGTCACCCCAATAGTGACCCAACGTGCTCGCATTGCGCCAACGAGAAACCCGCGAAAGTAGCCAAGGATCGCGCTGGGTTTGTCTGACGGCTTCGCTTTCGGCTTGGAAAGCAGAACCACCCCGAGCAACGGCGCAAAGAGAACCGCCACGATCCAGGAAAGCACCAGCGCGTAGGACACGACAGCGAAGATCGAAAAGGTGTATTCGCCGGCCGAGCTCCTGGCGAAGCCGATCGGGATGAAGCCAGCGGCCGTAACGAAAGAGCCAGTCAGCATCGGCAACGCCAGTGTTTTGTACGCGAATGTTGCTGCCTCCTCTTTGCTGTCTCCGGCGGCGAGCCGGGACGTCATGACGTCGACGGTGGTCATCGCGTCGTCGACGAGCAAC
>DATEQL010000196.1:0-5061 GCA_035272665.1 Allostellaceae bacterium | reverse complement strand
CGCGGTCATGAGATTGAGCGTCGTGACCTTTATGCGCCCCGGCCCGGAGGCGCGTGGCCGATCGCTGCAGCGCATCGTCGACTACGCCCGGCAGATCGAAAAGCGCGGGTTTCCAGGGATCTGGGTGACCGACTCGATCGGTCGCGGCCGGCCCACGCTCGATCCGCTCGTCGCCCTCGGCGCGCTCAGCGTCGCAACGCAGCGGGTCGAGCTCGGCACCGCGGTGCTGCAGGTGTCGCTGCGCCATCCGATCGAGCTCGCCCATCGCGTGCAGTCGGTTCAGGCATTGTCAGGGGGGCGGTTGCGTCTCGGCGTCGGCAGCGGCTCGACGCGCGCCGATTTCGATCTTCTCGGCGCCGATTACGACCAACGCTTCCGCACCCTGATGCGCTCGCTCGGGATCATGCGCCGCGCCTGGAGCGGCGAGCCGGTCAATGGCGGGACGTTGTCGCCCTGGCCGGGATGCGAGGGGGGACCGCCGGTGCTGCTCGGCGCCTGGCGCAACCGGCGCTGGATCGCCTATGCCGCAAAGCAGTGCGCCGGCTGGGTCGCTTCCGGCCTCTACAGCAGCTGGGAAGATCTCGAGGCAGGGATGCGCCTTTATCGCGACGCCGGCGGCAAAAACGCCGTTCTCGCCAACGTCCTCGTCGATCTCAGCAACAAGCCGGAACCCGGAAGCCTCGCCGAGCGGGCGACGATCTCGCTGGTCTGCTCGCCGGACGAGGCGCGCGTGCGGTTGAAACGGATCGATCAACTGGGCTTCGACGAGGTGCTCGTCGTCTCTCCGGGCGGCGCGCTCGACGAGATCGAACGGGTACGCGACTTCCTCTAGCGGCTTGTTCAGAGGACGAGCTGGGTCTGGGTGACGAGAGCCACCAGCCGGCCTTCCGAGGTCGAGACGCAGGTCTGCCAGACCATCGTTCGCCGGCCGCGGTGAACCGGTGTCGCCTCCCCGATCACCCGCGTTCCGACCGGCGCCGGTGCGATGAAGTTGGTCTTGCTTTCGATCGTCGTCGTCCCGGCACCCTCCGGCAGGTTGACGATCGTGCCGGTGGCGCCGAGCGTGTCGGCAAACGCCATGACGGCGCCGCCGTGAAGGACGGCGGGACGGGTGCAGAGATCCTCGCGCACGATCATCTCGGCGACGATCTTGTCGGGCGTTGCACTGACGAACTCGATGCCGAGCAGCTCGGCGAAGGGCAGCATCTCTTGCCTGATGCGGGTAAGCAGATCCATTCGCGTTTCTCCCTCTGACCCCGATGCGCGTCCTCTACATCACGGCCGAGCTCTATCCCTGGGTCAAGTCGGGCGGCCTCGGCGATGTCGCCGCGGCGCTGCCGCCGGCGCTGATCGCACAAGGCATTGATGTACGCTTGCTGCTGCCCGGCTTCCGCGGTTTTCTCGACGCATTCCCAGGCATCACCGATGTAGCCCGACTGCCAACGCCGTTTGCCGCTGAGCGGGTGCGGGTGGCTCTCGCTCGGCTCCCCGGCACCCAGAGCCTCGCCTATCTCGTCGACCATCCCGCCTTCTACGATCGGCCCGGCAACCCCTATGCGAGCCCGGACGGTAGCGATTGGCCCGACAATCACCGCCGCTTTGGACTGTTCGGCTGGGTCGCGGCGGAGCTGGCGCGCGGCGCCGATCCGAGTTGGCGCCCCGACATCCTGCACGCTCATGACTGGCATGCCGGGCTCGCTCCCGCCTACCTCACCGCCCGCCCGCCGGCGGAGGAACACATACCCACAGTCTTCACTGTCCACAACCTCGCCTACCGAGGGCCGTTTCCCGCGGGGATCTTCCCGGAGTTGGCATTGCCTCCCGAGTTCTTCTCGATCAACGGGGTCGAGTTCTTCGGCATGGTGTCGTTTATCAAGGCTGGTCTCTTCTACGCGGATCGCCTCACCACAGTAAGCCCGACCTACGCGCGCGAGATCCAGACCCCGGCCTTTGGCTGGGGCCTCGACGGATTGTTGCGCACTCGCGCCAATGTGTTGACCGGAATCTTGAACGGCGTCGATCCGCGCTTCTGGGATCCCCGGCACGATGCGAATCTGCCGCAGACTTACGGCACCGAGGACGCAGCGGTGGGTAAGCGAGCGGCGAAAACTGCTTTGCGGCACCGCCTCGGGCTCGCTTCGCTCCACAACGTGCCGCTTTTCGGGGTGGTGAGCCGTCTGACCCCGCAAAAAGGGCTCGACCTCGTCCTTGCGGCCTTGCCCGACCTTGTTGCCAGCCGGGGGCAACTCGTTCTGCTCGGCTCGGGCGACGGCGATCTCGAGCACGGCTTTTCCATCGCCGCCGAGCAGTACCGCGGGCAGGTCGGCGTCGAGATCGGCTACGACGAGAGCTTGGCGCATCTCATCATCGGCGGTGCCGATGTAATCCTCGTACCCTCGCGTTTTGAGCCGTGCGGGCTGACCCAGCTCTACGCGTTACGTTATGGCGCTCTGCCGCTGGTTCGTCGGGTCGGCGGCCTCGCCGACACCGTCGTCGACGCAAATGCGGCAAGCCTGGCGGAAGGCATCGCCACCGGTTTCGCCTTTGACGACGACAGTCCAAGAGCGCTGATGGCGGTGGCCGGGCGGGTCATCGACTTGTTCCCCCAGCGGGCGGTCTGGCAGCGCATGATCCGGCGCGCGATGACCCGCGACTTCAGCTGGGAAGCCGCGGCCCGTCAATATATCGACGTGTACCGAACGCTGCGACCGGACCTCCCACTCTAGGGTGCATCCCCTATCCGCCGAGGATCGTTCCCTCCGCGATGCCGGCTTCGGTCGCTTTGATCTTGGGGCCGTCGTCGAGGCGCACTCGCGAGACTTCGACGAAACCACCTTGCGCTAGGATGCGCATCCCCTGGTCGCCGACCGAGACCACCTCGCCGATCTTGCGGCCACGCACCACTCCGAAGGTCTGCGCGGCAATCTTTCGCGCATCGAACAGATAGAGTTTCTGCGCGCCGTGGTTCGTCCAGGCGCCGGGTGCCGGATTGCAGCCGCGGATCAAGTCGTAGACGAAATCGACATGGTTCGCCCAATTGATATGCGACTCGGCTTCGCGCACCCAGCCTTCATAGGTCGCTCGGCTTTCGTCCTGGGTGCTTTCGGTCGCTCGGCCCGAGCCGACGAGATCGGCGGCTTCGACCAGTGCCGCGACCCCGAGCGGGAAAATCTTGTCGAAATAGAGTGATCCGGCGGTGTCGTCGGGACCGATCACGACGCGCTTCTGCAGGATGACCGGCCCTTCGTCGAGACCGGGTGTCGGGCGAAAGATCGACAACCCGGTCTCGGTCCGCCCGCGGATGATCGCCCAGGGGATCGACGACGCCCCGCGATGGAGCGGCAGCAGCGACGGATGGAACTGGATCATCCCGTGCTTTGGGATCGCACAGAACTCGGGCGGAGCGAAGAGCAGAACATAGGCCATCACACCGAGATCCGCCTTGAGGTCGGCAAGCGCGCCTTGGGCCTCCTCGCTCGAATATTTGGCAAACCGATGGACCGTCAGGCCTCGCTCCTGCGCTGCAACGACGAGAGGGTCCGGTCTCGCTCCCGGCCGTTCCGGCGCCGCGAAAACCCCGGCGACCTCGTCCCCGCGCGCGGTAAAGGCTTCGAGCACGGCTTTGCCAAAGGCCTGCTGTCCGACGATGACGATGCGCATCTCCCTCCTCCGACTATATCCATCGGGTGGTGTTGCGCCCTCGCGAGCGGCGACACCGCCCCCACATCGGCACAGTTTCATGCTGAAGCGCCCTGGGGCAAGTGCGTCGCGCCAGCCCCGCTGGTTTCGCTCGCCGGCCGCCCTCTCGGCAGCAGCAAAGTCACTGCGGTCCCGCGGCCGACTTCGCTCCGGATCGACACCGAGCCGCCCGATTGGCGGGCGAAGCCGTACACCATGCTGAGCCCGAGCCCGGTGCCTTTACCCGCCTCTTTGGTCGTGAAGAATGGCTCGAACGCTCGCGCCGCCACTTCAGGCGGCATCCCCATCCCGGTGTCGGAGATTTCCAAACCCACAAAATCCCCGGCATTTGCCACTTGCTCCGACGCCTCCCCGGCGAGCGATACCCGATTGAGGGTGCGGAGGCGCAGCTCACCGCCTGCCGGCATCGCATCGCGGGCGTTGATCGCGAGGTTGATGACGGCGAGCTCGAGCTGGGTCGCATCGGCCTCTACCGGCCACAGATCAGGGGCCAGATCGGTGCGGATCGCAACACCGCTGCCGACCGTCCTGGTGAGCAGTTCGGTCATTCCCTGCAGCTCGGCGTTCAGCTCGATGGTCGCCCGACTCAGCGGCTGTCGCCGCGCAAAAGCGAGAAGCTGCCCGGTCAACCTTTCACCGCGCTCGACCGTTCGCAGCGCCATATCGACCCTGGCCTGCAGCTGATCATTCTTCTGCCGCCCGCTCAGCATTTCGAGAGAGCCCTGCAACACAGTCAGCAGATTGTTGAAGTCGTGGGCGACGCCGCCCGTCAGCTGCCCGAGCGCTTCCATCTTCTGCGCCTGGCGAAGTTCCGCCTCTGCCTGGGCTCGCCGATTCATCTCGCGCCTCAGGCGCCGCGCCGTGGTGCGCCAGCGCCAGCTGGCGATCTTGTGACGTTGGATTTGACGGACGGCAACCAGCGTCATACCGAATAGTGCGAGCGAGGCGGGCACTGCGAACAGCGAGTAGTTGACGAGATTGGCGCGCCAAGAAGCGATCACGTCATGCTGTGGAATGCCGTACGTGACGTAGAGCGGGTAACCCTCGATGCGCTGGTAGGCGTAAAAACGCCTGACCCCGTCCGCCTCTCCCCTTCCCCTGAACAATCCGTGGTCCGGGGCGCCCGCGATCGCCTGCATGAAGGGACTGTCCCGCGCGAACACCAGCGGGGCCGGCAATGTCGGATATCGCACCAGCATCGAGCCGTCGCTGCGCACCAGCGAGGCGGAAAAGCGCTGGTCTTGCGACACGGTGCGGTAGAACTCGCTGAAGTAGGCGGGTTTGGCGGAAACGACGATGATCCCGTTGAACCTTTTGTCCGGCGTCGATCGGCGCTCGCAGATGTCGAATTCGGGTGCATGG
>DATEQL010000195.1:0-6194 GCA_035272665.1 Allostellaceae bacterium | reverse complement strand
GTGTGTCGGGGCCCGACCCGAGCCCGAACTCGACCAGCCCCCGCCGCTCGGGCGGGGCCAGTGCGAAATGGGCGACTTCGTGCAGGATTACGTAAGCTTCGGTCGCGCCGTTCAATGCCGTTCCGTCCCAATTGAAGCGGCGCGGGTTCCCCTCCGGGTGGATCGGCATGCCAAAGGCGCGGGCAAAGGAGAGCGCCGTGAGGCGATGCCTTTCAGCCTCCTCCCCGGCGGCCCGGTCCGACGAAGTCACGCGGATTTGCCGAATCACGATGCGGGAACGCCCATCGGAGAGCCCGGCCTCAAAGCGGTCGAGAGCGTCCGCGAGCTGCTCGCGGGGTATCGGCGTCAGGATCATGTGGCCGGGCAGTGTGCGCCGTGTGTCGTGGGGTTCCACATAATAGGTAGTGCACCCCCAGCCGAATTCTTCCCCCGCCGCCAGGTGAGCGGGCGGCGGGGGATGTAGCAATTCAATGGATTTTAAAAGTACGTCGCTTTCGTCGCGCGCTACTGATCATCATCCTATTGAGGGGTAATCGTGCCGAACAGACCGTTGGTCTCTTTGTTGGGGCCAGCTGTGAAATAGAGCGTGTCGGAACTCGAGTTCTTGCCGCCGCCCAGTGTCAATGTCCACAATCCGTCGATCGCCAGCGCCTTGCCGTTCGGCTTCGCGAGCTGCGCCAGGAAATTGCCGTTGGGGTCGAACACGTTGATCCTGCCGTCTCCGAAATCGCCAACCAGGATTTGTCCGCTGAATAGGCCGAACGCAAAGGACGCCCGTGCGACGCCCCAGGGGGAGTTCAACGCTCCGAGCGAAGCAAAGCGCCGCAGGAAATGTCCGTCGGTGTCGAAAACATCGACAAAGCCGTTGCCCGGACCCGCCACGTCGTCATGCATTTTCCCGTTCTGTTTCGCATAGGTGACGAACAGATCGCCGTTGATATTCTGGATGCCGAACGGCGCAAAGCCGGGCGGGATGCTCGAATCCTGGAAGCCTCCATCGGTGGCTGCCGGGACATAAAAGCCGGTGGTGCTGCCGGCGGGGGCGGGGGCAAACACGTCGACCGTTCCGGCGCGGAAGTTGGTGGCGAAGAGGAAGACGCCTCTGACGTTGACCCCGACAGCGAGACCCTTGTATACGGCGCCCAACTTGGCACTGGGTTCTGTGGAATTGTCGACGGCGAGGACCGCGCTGTCAGGCGGAGTGAGCCCCCCGGTCCAAGCGGAAATCGTCCCGTCCTCGGTGGCCCAAATGAATGAGGCCACCTTGCCCGTGAGAGGGACCAGGAACCCGGTGGTGGTGCTGGTGGTCGGGTTCCACACCATGCCGGTCGGCGCCGCGCTTCCCGGGCAACTGGACCCTTGCCCGGCTTTCGGCGGGCACGGGATCGTGACAACCAGGGACTGGATAGCGCCGGCGCCGTCGTAAAGCGTCGACAGTCCGGTGTTGTTGTCGGAGATCCAGAACGGGCTCGCGGCCGGAGTAAATGCCACGCCCCACGCATTTTTCAGGTTGGTGTCCTGCACCGCGGCTTTGCCTGCCAAATCGGAGACGAGTGGGGTGACGAGATAGGCATTTTGCTGCGCATCGGCGCGGACGGTCGCCACGCCGGAGACCGCGATTGCGATGATCGCGGCGGGTAAGAGACGTCGAATTAGCACGTTCATGCTGTTTGTCCTCCCGAGCGATGGACGCCCGTCCCGAGCGGGCGGGCGGAGAAGCCAATGGTTCGGGCCCGCGACCGATCGCGTGGGCCGTATGCATTGCGACTCTCCGACTCCCGGAATCGCCGATTATTCCGCAATCAACGCGGGGACAACTTCAGTGCCTCTATGATCTGACCTGTAGAGGCCATGACTGCGGCCTCGTTTCCGCCGGCTTCGCCGCCAGTGCGCTGTCGACCGTGTCGACGCGCCTTCGCTTCTCAGCTGGCCTTTCCGGGCGGTGGCGGGATCTTGGCTCTGGCGCCGTCCGGCGAGGTCTGCCGATAAACGAGCTCGGCGACGCGCAGCAGCAGGTCACGATCGGCCTTGGCGGCGATCGCATAACCGAAGCCCTCGTCAGACCAGTAGAATGCACCGATGCCGCCTTCTTCGTGGTAGCGGAACGCAGTCTCGCCGCCGATGCCGACGCGAAGGTACAACGTCAAGCGCTCCCCAGTGCCGTTCTCATACATGAACTGAGCTGCCGGGCCGTCCTCGGCGGGCAGCAGCCGCCCGCCCATCAGGCGGAAACCGGCCGAAGCGAGATCGGGCACGACGAGTTGTCGGCCCAGGCGCTTCGATAGCCACTGCACGAGATGCGCCTCCTGGCCGGCATCGACCTCCACCGGGTGACGAACCTCCACTGCAAACGTCCGATACGCGGCGATCGCATCGGCGGTGATCACGCCTGCGACCGCGCCCGCGGACGATGCGCTCGAAGGGCCTGTAGCGTCCCGCACTACCCAGCCGCCGACGCCGCCCAAGAGGAGCAGGCTCACCGCTGCGGCAATTTGCGCCAGCTGGCGGTATCGCCGGCGCCGCCGTCCTTCGACAAGGTGCGCGACGCGAAGGCGGTTTGGTATCGGCCCGCCGGCCTGTGCAGCGACGGCTGAGCGCAGCGCCTGCCGTTGTTCGGCATATTGCGAAAACCGCGCCTGCGCCTCGGGATGCGCGGCGAGATAGGCGTCGACCACGACCGCGCGCTCGGGCGGCAACCGGCCGTCAATGCGGGCATGCAGGCCGTCCTCCTCGACGGGCCGATCGACCGGCGTCATCGGACTCTCGTCAGCGCCGCGCCGCGGCGCTGACGGTCGCTGTTCACCCCCCCGTTCATGAAATGACGCAGGCGCTCGCGACCGCGCGACAAGCGCGACATCACCGTGCCGATCGGCACGCCCAGCACGCGCGCGGCCTCTTCGTAGGCGAGATCCTCGACGGCAATCAGGACCAGCACCGATCGTTGCTCCTCCGGCAATGCCGCAAAGGCGCGCAGCAGATCGCGGTGCGCGAGCGCCGCGTCCTGACCGCCGTCCACTCCCGGGAGCTCAGCCTCCGCGACCTCGAGCAACGCGTCGTGCACGCCGCGCCGTCGCCGGCGATGCTGATCACTCAGGAATCGATTGTAAAGGATCGTGTATAGCCATCCTTTCACGTCGCCTTCGGCCCGCCGCAGGTGCCAGCGGGAGAGCGCGCGCTCGAGGCAGTCCTGCACGAGATCGTCGGCGCTCTGACGGTCGCCGCGCAGCAGCGCGCAGGCGAACCGGCGCAAACCGGGAATGTGCGCTTCGATCAGGGCGGCCTGGTCTGGCATCGCGTCACCGTATGACGACCGGCTGCCGAGCAGCCACGACAAAGGCCGGCCCGACGGCCGATAGCTCGCCTCGGCCGCTAACATTCGGGTCGGTGTGGCTAGCATCATCGCCGTTCGCGCGCCCTCGGTGTGATCACAATCCCGTTAACTATGGTGCACTTTAGGGGAATGTATCCCGGATAGGTAACGACGTTCGGCATGGCGCCGCAATCGGCCAGGTGTCGTCGGCGTCTCCCGAATTCTACGACCTCCTACGGTCATTTTTATTCCGGCAAGGGTATCGAAGAAGCTGCCGGAATGTGTTCGAGATACTGCGGAATAAACCCCGTGTCAGCGAGTCCTAGTGCTCAGAGCGCTGCCCAGTCCTCTCCCCGGTCCGCGGGAAAAGCCCGGTGAACGCTCGAATCGTCACTGGGAGAGAAATCCATGTCAGGCGAACAGGACAGGCGATCGACACGACTTTCCCGGCGCTCGCTGCTGCAGGGCGCCGCCGCCGCCGGGATTCTGGGCGCGGCACCGACCCCGGCTACGGCGCAACCAAAGATCTCCAAGGTTGCAGTCAATTACCAGGATCACCCGGACGGCGACAAGCGCTGTGAAAAGTGTGTCCAGTTTCAACCACCGGACGGCTGCAAAGTGGTTGAGGGCACGATCAGTCCGCAGGGATCCTGCCGCATCTTCATGCTGAGCCGCGCGTAAGAGGCGGCTTCAATCCGGCCGGCGGGAATAAAGCCGAAGTCTCGGAGTCGAAAGAACCAACGTACTGGCGTGGCCCGCACGCCTACTCACAGGGAAAGCGCTGGCATGATCCGGAGGTTTCTGCCGGTTCTGCGGGTTGTATCGATCCGCGATGGTAAGCTATTGACGATCGTAAAGCTCGGCGCGGCAGTGTTCGCCGCGTTGCTTTCTATTGGCCCGCTGCTACGGCCGGCGCTGCCCTGCCGTTGTACGCACGCCAGACCGGCCAGCCCTGCGCAACCTGCCATACCGCTTTTCTGGAGCTGACGCCGTTCGGCCGGCGCTTCAAGCTGGGCGGTTACACGCTAGGCGGCGGGGATTGGAACGGTCCGCCGTTTGCGGTCATGTTGCAACCGACTTTTACCAATACTCAAGGCGCTCAACCGGGCGGCGCCGCACCAGGCTTTGGTGTGAATAACAACTTTGTCATGCAGCAGATGAGCCTCTTTACCGGTGGCGCCTTCACCGAGAATTCGGGGGCATTCATCCAGGGAACCTGGGATGGCGTCACCCACAACTTCAGCTGGGACAACACCGACATACGCTTCGCGAAATCGATCAACATAGACGGCCACACTCTACTCTGGGGGGTAACGGCGAACAACAACCCGACCGTCCAGGATGTCTGGAACACGATTCCCGCTTGGAGCTTCCCGTACATAAGCTCTCAGCTGGCGCCGATGCCGAGCGCCAGCACCTTTATCGAGCAAGTATACGCCCAACAAGTGGTCGGCCTCAGCAGCTATGGCTTCCTGGACGATCTGTTCTATTTGGAGTTTGGCGGTTATCGACCATTGTCGAACAATACGCAGCTGGCCCTCGGTGTCAGTCCGACAGGGCAGAGCCCGATCAGCGGCGTTGCGCCCTATTGGCGAGTCGCGGCCGAGCCGAACTTTGGCGACCATTCTTGGGAGATCGGCACATTCGGGCTAGCATCGACGGTCTTCCCGATGGGGATGTCCGCGGCCGGCACCGACTCCTTCACCGATATCGGCATCGATACCCAATATCAATATCTCGGTGATCCCCACACGGTCACTGCCCGACTCGCCTGGATTCACGAGAACCACAACACGAGTGCCAGCCAAACACTTGGGCTCGCGGACAATTCCAACAACCAGCTGCGGTCGTTGAACGCGTCGGTTTCGTATATCTATGATCACACATGGAGCCTCACAGCGGGGCGAATGTCGATCGGGGGCACTCCGGATGCGACGCTTTACGGTACGTCTACCGGAAGCCCGAACAGTGCCAACTGGATATTCGAGCTTGCCTATCTGCCATTCAGCCACGGCGGCCCGTCGTTCTGGCCATGGCTTAATTTTCGTATCGGCCTGCAATATACGCACTGGGCCAAATTTGACGGAGCCACCACGAATATCGACGGTATGGGAAGAAACGCGAACGAAAACAATACGTTCTTTGCATACCTATGTTCTGAGCTCGACCCCGGACGCACATTTGGTCCTACTTCGAGGCGTCGCCGGGCGCGGGGTTTCGCCCTTTCATAAATCGGTCGCTCGTCGCTACCTTACCCCCGAACAATGGGTAAGGCACAGCGATGATCCGAACCGGAGAAGAATATCGCGCCGGGCTGCGCGACGGGCGCGAGGTCTGGATCGACGGCGAGCGCGTGCAGGACGTGACGGCCCATCCCGCCTTCAAGCCGGTCGTCGATCTCAAGGCCCGCATGTACGACATGGCGCATGAGACGGCCTGGGCCGAGTTGATGAGCTACCGCGACGACGGCGAGCGCTGCTCGATCCTGCTGCGGCCGCCGACCGAAAAAGCTCACTGGCACGAGAAATGGCGCGCCGTCGACGCCTATCTCAACGACATTCGCGGCATCCTAACTCGCGTCGGCGATGAGACCGTCGGCGAGATGTGGTCGCTCCTCGACGGGCGAGAGGTGCTCAACGAGATCGATCCTCGCTTTGGCGACAATATCGACCGTCACATCCGCCGGGTACTGCAGCAGGACACCTTTCACGTGTCGGCAAACACCGATCCCAAGGGCGACCGGTCGAAGCGTCCGCAAGACCAGGACCCCGACATGATGGTGCATGTCCTCAAGGAGACCGACGCCGGGATCGTCCTGCGCGGGGCCAAATACGAGACCGCCGCCTCCTACGCCGACCAGGCCTTTCTGAAGCCGACCGTCGGT
>DATEQL010000194.1:0-18749 GCA_035272665.1 Allostellaceae bacterium | reverse complement strand
GCGACCTGCCCGATCGGCATCGACCGGTCGGTGCCGGCGATCGTGAACGCGGCGTCGGCAAAGGCGATATCGGCGGCGTCCGCCTCCATGAAATGGGCGGCAAAGCGTTTGCCCCGCTCGATGACCTCGTCGGCCGCGGCGCGCAATGCGCTGCCGCCGATCATCATACTGCGCGAGGCGTAGGTGCCTCGGCCGATCGCGATCTCGTCGGTGTCGGCCTGCGCCAGATGGATCTTGTCCTCGGGCACGCCGAGCCAGTCGGCGACCATCTGCGCATAGGTCGTCTCGTGCCCTTGCCCATGTGACAGCGTCCCGGCGAGGATCGTCAGCTCGCCGCTGGGGTCGAAGCGCAGCTCCATGCGCTCGTTGAAGACGCCTGTATTGTCGACGTAATAGGTGATACTGCGGCCGCGATATTTGCCGGCGGCTTCGCTCTGGGCGCGCCGCTCGCCATAACCCTCCCAATTCGCCAAGGCTTGGCATTTGGCCATTGCTGCCGCGTAATTGCCGGTGTCGTAGACCCAGCCGGTGCGGGTCTCGTAGGGATACGCGTCGGGCCGGATCAGGTTTCTTTTGCGCAATTCGGCCGTGTCGATGCGCATCTCGCGCGCCGCCTGGTCGACGAGGCGCTCCATGATATAGACGGCCTCGGGGCGGCCGGCGCCGCGATAGGGCACGGTCGGCGCGGTATTGGTGAAGACGAGGCTGCTCGTCACCGCCACCGCCGGGATGTCGTAGACAGTCGAGGCGAGCTTCAGCGAAAAGAGGATCGGAATGGCACCCGCACCCTCGATATAAGCGCCGACATTGTGCGAGCCGGTCCAGCGCAAGGCCAGAAACTTGCCGTCCGCGTCGAGCGCCAATTCGGCGCTGACATTCTGGTCGCGGCCCTGGGCGTCGCCGAGCAATGCCTCGGAGCGCGACGGGATCCATTTGACCGGCCGGCCGACGCGGCGGGCGGCCCAGACGATGATCGCCTCTTCCGGGTAGACATTTCCCTTCATGCCAAAGCCGCCGCCGACATCGCGCGCGACGACGCGGATGCGGCTCTCCGGGACATGCAAGATCTGGTGCGCCAGGATCTGGCGCACACCGTGCACATTCTGCGTGCTGCTGTAGAGCGTGTAGCGGCGGGTGCCAGGATCGTAGTCGCTAATGCAGCCGCGCGGCTCCATTGTGACGGCGGTGACGCGGTTGTTGTAGAGCGAGAGCCTAGTGACGTGATATGCCCGGGCAAAGGCGGCATCGGCTGCGTCGGCATTGCCCATGCGCACAGTGAAGGAGGTGTTGTTGGCGGCGCCGTCGTGGAGCAGCAGCGCGTCGGCGCGGACCGCGGCCTCGGCATCGACCACGACGGGCAATACCTCGTAATCGACGGAGACCAATTCCGCAGCGTCGCGCGCCAGCGCTTCGCTTGCGGCGATCACGACGGCAACGCGTTCGCCGACATAGCGCACGCGATCGATCGCCAGCGGCGGGCGCTTGGTGCGATAGCCCTTGGGCCCGCCCATATCCTCGGCCATCACCTCGGGATCGAGGGTGCCGAGACCATCGGCCGCCCAATCCGCGCCGGTAAAGACGGCAAAGACGCCGGGCAGCTGCTCCGCCGCAGCCTTGTCGACGCTGCGTAGCCGCGCGTGGGCGTGCGGCGAGAAGACGAAGACAGCCTGCGCCTGGCGGACGAGATCGATATCCGCGACATAGCGCCCTCGCCCGGTCAGGAAACGCAGATCCTCCTTGCGCGTGACGGGTTGTCCGATGCCGAAGCGCATGATGGTCCCCTCGTTGATCCGGCGGCGAGGCTACACCATGCTACCGCGTCGGCACAGGCAGCTATTTCTTGGCGTCGGTATACGGGTAAGCCACCGCCCCAGTCTTATATTGCGACGGCCACAGGATCGTCTGCTTGCTGTCGTCCTTGAATTGATCGAGACCGTTGCCCGTGATGTCGTGGAATTGGATCTCCAAGACGCGGGGCTCAGCCCACTCGCCATTGGGCCCGAACTTGATGTCGCCAACGACCGTCTTGAACGTGGTCTGGCGCAGGCGGTCAGCGAGCTTGTCCTGATCGAGGCTCTTGATGGCGTCGACCGCCTCGCCCAGCACCTGAAGATTGGCATAGGCAAAGGGCGGCAGGTAATAGCCGAGTGGGTCCACGCCTTCGCTCGCCGCCTTTGCCTGATATTTCTTCAGAAAGTCGAGGACGCCGGGAAACTGCAAGGTCGTCGCCGGTTCCCAGAAATCGTAATTGACGATGCCGTTGAGCTGCGGCCCGAGCTGCGTCTTGATCGAGGCGTATTGCAGCCCGACCAGGCCGCCGCCGAACAATTTGCTCTTGAGGCCTACCTCGTTCGCGGCACGCACCATGCCGACTGCGTCGGGCGGATAAGAGGCGCTGAAGACGATGTCGGCGTCGGCGGCCTGGATCGCCTTGACAATCGGACTGTAATCGGTCGTGGTCGGTGGATAGGTCTTGTCGTAAACGATTTCGAGCCCCGCCTCCTTGGCGTTGGCGCGCGCACCGTCGGCGGCGTTGCGGGCGAACTCGGCATCGGCGGCAATGATGGCGAGGGTTTTCGGCTTCGGGTTCTGCGCCACCGCCAGATCGAAAAAGCCCTTTGAAAAGCTCTGCTCCGGGTGGGGTCCACCGGTCGGCACCATCGAGAAATATTTCGGGTAGTGGAACTCGCGATTGACGTCGAGACCGAACAGCCCGAGGAACGTCATGTTGTGCTGGATGACGATCGGCATGGCCGGCGCCAGCAGATTGGTGCCGTAGTCGCCGACCACCAGATCGACCTTGTCGACGTCGAGCAGCTTGCTGAATATCCCCGGCACCGTGGCCGGGTTGCTCTGATCGTCGTAATAGACGAGCTTGACCGGCCGGCCCAGGAGCCCGCCCTCGGCGTTGGTTTCGTCCTCCCAGATTTTCATCGCCAGCAGCGCCGCCTTGCCGCTGGCGGCAAGACCGCCGGTCAACCCCATCCCAAAGCCGATCTTGATCGGCTCGGCGGCTTTCGCCGGCGCGGCGATCAATCCGCCAAGCGCCAACCCGGCGAAAAGGCTCGGCAGCACGGTCACCGTTTTGCGCAATCTCATCATTGTTCCGCTCCTCCCCATTCAGATCGAACTTCAACCTTGATTAGGCTCGAAAACTCTCGCCCCCGGCAAGCACTTCAATGGTCGGATGCGCTTTACAGCCCCAGATAGAATTTTCGCACCAGCTCGTTGTTGTTGAGCTCTTCGGCGGAGGCGCCTTCGAAGGCGATCTTGCCGTGGACGATGACATAGCCGCGATCGGCGATGCGGACGGCCTGGATGAAGTTCTGCTCGGCCATCAGCACGGTCAGCTGGTGACGCTCCTTCAACTCTTGGATCTTTTCGATCGTCCGCTTGACGAGGACCGGGGCGAGGCCGACCGAGGGTTCGTCGATCAGCAGGATCTTGGGGGCCGACATCAGCGCGCGCGCCAGAGCCAGCATCTGCTGCTCGCCGCCGCTCAAACTCCCGGCGAGCTGCCGCCGCCTCTCCCTGAGCGCCGGGAAGGTCTCGTAAGAAGATTCAAGGTTGCGCGCGATCTCGGCGCGCGCCAGCGGCCGGAAGGCACCCAGAAGCAGGTTCTCTTCGACCGTGAGCTTGGGAAAGAGGCGGCGGCCTTCGGGCACCAAAGTAATCCCGAGATCGACGATTTCCTCGGTCGAATGGCCGACGAGATCTACCCGCTCGCCGTCGATCTCGGCGACGATCGATCCCGCGGTCGGCCGCAGGATCCCCATGACGCACTTCATGAGGGTGCTCTTGCCGTTGCCGTTGGTGCCGAGCAGCACCACAGTCTCGCCCGGCGCCACAATGAGCGAGACATCCTCGAGCACCCGCACCGCGCCGTAACCAGCGTCGATGCCGGTGATGCTGAGGCTACTCGCCAAGATAGGCCCTCAACTGTAACCGTCACCCGCGGGCTCGACCCGCGGGTCCATGGATGGCCGGGTCAAGCCCGGCCATGACGAATAGGGGGTGGCCAGTGCGGAGCAAAGTCGAGGCTACTCGCCAAGATAGGCCCTCTCGACTTCGGGGTTGCGGATCGCCTCCTGCGGCGCCCCGTCGGCGATCTTCTGGCCGGCGACCAGCACGACGAGCCGGGTCGAAAAGCTCATCACCGCGCGCATAATGTGCTCGATCAGGACGATCGTAATGCCCTGCTCGTTGAGGCGGACCAGCACCACCAGGATCTCCTCGACCTCGGACGGCGATAGGCCGGCCATCGCCTCGTCGGCAAAGAGCAGACGCGGCGCGCTCGCCACCGCGCGAGCGAGCTCGAGCTTGCGCATTTCGACCTGGGTCAGATCGCGCGGCAGACGGGTCGCCTTATCGGCGAGGCCGACATCGTCGAGCAGTGCCAGGCAGCGCTCGCCGATGGCACCGTCCGAAAGCCTCGCGCCCGGCCGGGCATTGACGGTGTAGAGCAGCGGGATGCGGAGGTTGTCGACGAGGTTCAGGCTGCGGAAGGGCCTCGGCAATTGAAAGCTGCGGGCAAGCCCCAACCGCGTGCGCCGATAGGAAGGCAAGCCGTCGATCGGGCGGCCGTCGAAGGTGATATTGCCGCTGTCGTGGTGCAGCGCGCCGCACAGGCAGTTGACGAGCGTGCTCTTGCCCGAGCCGTTCGGACCGATCAATCCGAGCCGCTCACCGGTTTCGACATTGAGATCGATGCTCTCGAGCGCGACAAAGCCGCCAAAGCGCTTACCGAGCCCACAAACCTCGAGAAGCGGCGGCATCAGCGCAGCCTCGCGCGGCGACGCGCCTGGACCAGCCCGACGATGCCGTTGGGCGCAATGATCACGAAGGCGATCAACAGGACGCCGACGATCAAGAGGTTCAGCGCCGAGGAGATCGTCACGGTGGCGAGCTGCTGGATCGTGCCCAGCAGAACCGCCCCGATCACCGGGCCGATCCAGCTGGTCATGCCGCCGATCAGCGGCATTGCCACGCTGTTGACGGCGTAGGAGAGGTTGAAGCTCGAGGCCGGGTCGAGATAGGTCACGTAGTAGGGCAATGGCGCACCGGCCATGCCCATCAGGGCGCCGCTCAAAGTGGTTGAGATCAGCTTCAGCCGCAATGTCGGCACACCGCCCGCCTCGGCGGCGAGTTCGTCGTCACGGATCGCGTTGAACCCGAGCCCGAGGCGCGAGCGCTCGATCGTCCGTGCGATCGCCACCGAGACCCAGCCAAGCATCAGCATCAATGAAAAGAGGTACTGGATATAGCTGCCGTAGAGCGGCGCTTGCTGCGGCCGGATGACGTAGACGCCGCGCGAGCCGCCGACGTAGTCCCAGTTGACGATAAAGGTCTGAGCCACGATCGCCAAAGCCAAGGTGGCGATTGCAAAGAAGACGCCTTTCAGCCGCAAGGTCAGATAACCCATGCCGAAGCCGAGAATCCCCGACATCAGGCCGCCGACCACGATCATCACGGGAACCGGCAGGGAGGTCAGCTTGTGGAGCACGACCGAGCTGTAGGCGCCGACGGCAAAGAAGGCGCCCACCCCGAAATTGGTGTAGCCGGTATAGCCGCCGAGGATGTTCCAAGCGGTCGACAGCACGATGTACTGCAGCACCACGTACCCGGCGAAGAAAAAATACTCGTTGGCGAAGAAGGCGCGGGTCAGCACCAGCAGCGCGGCAGCGACGAGAAACGAGACGCCCCAGAATTTGGCGGTGCCCATGGTCGTATCAGCCCCAAAAGCCCCTCTCCCGCACCGCGGGAGAGGGACTCTCCCAGCCCGCAGGGCTGGGAGAGTGAGGGTCTATCCGACTTCGAGTGCGCGCAGGATTGCCTCGATTACCCCACTGGCATTGCTGAGAACGTCGTGGTTCCAAAACCGGATCACCCGCCAGCCGTGCTTTTCGAACCAAGGCGTTCGGCGCGCATCCGCCGCATTGTCCGCATGCTGGCCTCCATCGACCTCGATCACCAATCCGTGCTCGGTGCAGGCGAAATCGACAACGAAGTCGCCGATAGGATGCTGCCGGCGGAACTTGTACCTCGACAACCGCCGATCGCGCAGAGCCGACCATATCCATCGCTCGGCATTGGTCGAGGATTGCCTTAGTCGGCGAGCATTCTGGTCGGGCATGGGCGGACAGTACCGTCCAGTGGTAACCAATATCACAAGATCTCGCGGGCGGCCATACCCTCACCCGCCTCGCTGCGCGAGGCACCCTCTCCCGCAATGCGGGAGAGGGGCTGTGGCGGGAGTTCTCTTCGAGACCGGAGCTTATCATCGTCAGCGCCCGAGGATGCCGGCGGGGCGAACGGCGAGGGTCAGCAACAGAAACCCGAAGGCGACCGCCGGCGCCCAGGATGGCCCGTAAAAGGTCGCGGTGATGCTTTCGACGATGCCGATCAGCATCGCGCCGGCGAGCATGCCGGGAAAGCTGGTCATGCCGCCGAGCACGCAGATCGCGAAGATCCGCCCGATATAGTCGCGGCCGATCGACGGCTCGACCGGCTGGATGATGATCAAGAGGGCGCCGGCGACCGAAGCTGTCGCGATCGAGATGCCGAAGGCGATCCGTTTGACCCGGCTCGGGTTTGCCGCCATCAGCTGCAAGGCCAGCCGGTCCTGCGATACCGCGAGGATGGCGCGGCCGATAAAGGTGCGCCCGAGAAAGAGCTGCAGCACGGCGAGCATCAACAGCGAGACCAGGCACGGGATCAGCATGCGCAACGGCAGGCCGACAAACCCGAAATGCAGGCTCGGACCGATATAGGATGCTTCGACAAAGCGGTAATCGACCCCGAAGACCAGGATCAACGCCACCTCGCCGACAAACAGCAGGCCGAAGAAGAAAGCAAGGCCTTGGATCGATTCTTCGCCGCGCCGCTCGAAGGCATAGTAATAGATTTCATAGACGCCCATGCCGACCAGATAGAAGACCGGGGTCATGGCGACGCCGATCAGGATCGGGTCGACCCCGAACCTCGAATTGACGATGTAGGCGACAAACGATCCCAGCATGATGAAGGCCGGGTGGGCAATGTTGACGATGTCGAGCATGCCGAAGGAGATCGTCACGCCGACTGTGACCGCGGCATAGAAGCCGCCGAGCAGGAGCCCGGCGATGACCGCGTTGACCGCTAGGTCGAGCGAGAACATCCCGGTCAGCGGGCGGGTGGCAGGCCGAGGAATACGCGACAAGCGCTCGCCGGCAATCGCACCATCTCTGTTTCCCCTCGGCTGCTCGGTTTCCCCTCACACATTAGAGCAGCATCGGCGGCCTCTGTTAAGGCTTGCTGCGAAGGCGAAAAAAACGCGGGCTCGAGGCCCGCGTTTTGTAAGATGTGGAGAGCGGCTTGCGTGCTGCGGCCTTTGCAGGCCGCGGCACCCGACGCTCAATCGGGGTTAGTCGTTGGCGCCGACCAGGTCGACGTCATTCCGGCCGTACACTCCAATGCATCCCGTCAAGCAGCCGAGAATGGCATTGTTCCCGGGATGAGGCACGAACACCCAATTGTTCGAGGCGTTGGCGGCCACCGAGTGCGAGCTCCCGGAGGGGTGTCCCGGCGGCGGCCCCAGCAACTTCTGCACCCCCGGCACATTAAACGTCGGCACGATTTGATCGAGGCTTTGGCTCGTTCCGTCGATCACCCCGAGGATGGCGGCGCCCTGATCCGTGGTCGAGGTCGCGCCCGTAGTCCCGGCGACGGGGCGAGCTGAATACGGCGAGTTTGACGTCCCCGTGTACCAGTGATTGTCACCGGCATTGTACCAGACTTCGTCCGAGGACCCTACGCCGTTTACGAACGCGAAGACACCATTGGTGTCTATGATCACCTGAGAGGGGTTGGCACTGTTGGGGTCGGAGCCAACCCACGGGAAGCCCGCCGTATTGTAGGTGACGCTGCAGCCTGCCAGAAAGGTCTGATTCGTCGGGTTGAGGGCGAGGCCGGCAGGCATGCAAAACGGGACATTAAACAGCGTTTCCACCGTCGCAGTCAGCGGATTGATGCGGGCGATCGCTCCCATCGGGCCTGGCGTGTCCGTCGTTCCGGATATCGAGGGGATTGATTGGTAGAACCGTTGGGTGCCCGGGTCCCACGCCGCCTGTTCAGCGCCGTTGGTGGAAAAGCTGAAAACGATCTTCTTGCCGCCGGTGCTGAGCGTGCAGCCCGCGCCGACTGGGATCAACGTGGCAAACGGGGGATCGTCGGCGTTGTTCGCCACCAGCAGCAATTTATCCTTCGGGTCGTAGGCCATCTCGTCCGCGCGGAACATACCACCCGTTGAGATGTCGCTGACCTGCTTACCGCTGGGAATCTTAAAAGAGACCACGCGGCTGGGGCCGTCGCCGGCAAAGAGGCATTTGCCCACTCCATCGGTGGCGACGCCGTTGGGGCCGGAGAGGTTGTTGTTCGTGGCGGTCATGGCCGTGTTGAGCACGACCCCCGCAAAGGGCGGCGAAGCCGTGATGTGCTTGACGAAGGTGCCGGTCTTGGCATCGACGACGTCGACCGCCGCATTCGAGCGATCGCCGAGATAGTAGGTTTGGTTCGTCTGGTCGACAAAGCTGATATCGAAGCCGTACATCCCGCCGGTCGTGTTCGTCGACACGGCCGGTATAGGTATGGTGAAGAGCAGCCTGACGGGTCCGTTATCTTCCGGCGAGGCGGCCGACGCGCCGGTTCCAACCAGCAGCAGGCCCCCCGTAATTGCCAGTGCTGTGGACCATAAAGATTTTCTGAGCATATCCTTCCTCCCATCGCTTCGTTGCTCAACCAAAACAGGCAGGATTGCCATTCAACGGTAGAAAAAATATCAAGTCATGTGGCGAGGTCAACATATTTTTAACCATTTTTTAACGAATTTTGCTGCCGTGGATGCAAGTTAGGTTGTGATTACATTTCCGTGACATTGGGATTTTGTAACTTGACATCTTGAAAATCATGTTTCTCGTGTCCCGAGACGCCGAATGGCGGAACCGATGCTGGGGAGCGAGCCGCTGCTTGAAGATCCTGCTCATTGAGGACGACCAAGAGAACGCTGACTACGTCGCGAACGGCCTTCACGAAGAAGGGCACCTGGTCGCCCAGGTGGCAAGCGGTGCGGAGGGCCTCATTTGCGCAGTGGGCAATGGGTTCGATCTGCTGATAGTCGATCGGATGATACCCGGCCTTGACGGGCTGAACCTCGTCAAGAGCTTGCGCGCCGCAGGCCACCATACGCCAGTCCTGTTCCTGACAGCGCTGGGCGGCGTCGAGGACCGGGTCTCGGGCCTCAATGCGGGAGGTGACGATTATTTGGTGAAACCTTTCGCCTTTTCCGAGCTAGTCGCACGGGTCGCCGCGTTAGGGCGGAGGCCGCGCACGACCGCCGCTGAGACGCGATTGCACGTGCTTGATCTGGAACTCGATCTGCTGTCGCGCACGGTGCGGCGTTCTGGGGAGCTAATCGAGCTGCAGCCGAGGGAATTCCGCCTGCTTGAATACTTGATGCGCCATGCTGACCAGGTGGTCACGCGCACGATGCTGCTCGAGCACGTCTGGGACATTCATTTCGATCCGCGCACGAACGTGGTCGAAACCCATATCAGCCGGCTGCGCACCAAGGTTGACAAAGGCTTCGAGGCGGAGTTGATCCATACGGTTAGAGGGGCAGGGTATTGTGTCCGTAGCCCTACCTAGGATCGTACGAACCTCAAGCTTTCGGCTGACCTTGATTTATGCAGGGCTGTTCGGCTCTTCGGCGCTGATCCTGCTCGGGGTTATCTATTGGGCGACCGGAGTGTACATGTCGAGCTCGCTGGATGCAGCGATCGACAGCGATATCACCGAGCTCGAGGATAGTCTCGAAGTCGGAGGAAGTGAAGCTCTCATAGTACAAGTCACGGAACGATTGCGACAAGAACCGCATGGTCCAATGTATTATCTGTTAAAGGATTCGACAGGAGAAGTCGTCGCTGGAAATGTTCCACCTTTTCATGGTGGAGAAGGACGTTTCGATCTGAAAGTACCCAGACCCGATTCGCCGAGTGTGGCTGTCCGTGCCCACGGCATTACCTTAGCAGACCACGAATATTTGATGGTGGGAGTTGATGCGCTTCCGCGCCGCGAGATGCGCAAGCTTATCCTGCGGGTGTTCGAGTGGAGCTCCTCCGTCACTCTGGTGCTGGCGTTCGCCGGCGGGGCTCTGATAAGCGGCGGCCTGCTTCGGCGGATTGAAACGATCAGCCGGGCAGCCCGCGACATCATGGCCGGCGACTTTTCGAGAAGGATCCCGGTCCGCGGCACCGGCGACGAGTTTGATCATCTAGTCGCGAGCCTCAACGCCATGCTCGAGCGCAATGAGCTGGCAATGGAGAGCGTGCGCCAAGTATCAAACGATATTGCACACGATTTGCGCACGCCGCTGACCCGGCTGCGCCAGCGGCTCGAACTCGCACATCGACGAGCGCGATCGGTAGAGGAGTGGCGGCGCGCCGGGGACGGGTGCATCTCCGACATGGACGCGATCCTGGAGACTTTCGGGGCGTTGCTGCGCATCGCGCAAATCGAGAGCGGAATGCCGACCCGCCGTTTCACCAAGGTGGATCTGTCGGAGTTGCTGCGCACCGTGATCGAGGTCTATCAGCCAATGGCTGAAGAGAAAGATCAGCCGTTTACGGCCGATATTGCGTCCAGGCTTACGGTCTGGGGGGACCGAGAGCTCTTGGCACAAATGGTCGCAAACGTAATTGAGAATGCGATGAAGCATTCGCCGGCTGGAGCATCCATCGGACTTATGACTATTCGGTCGCCAAGCGCGATAGCCGTTACCGTGATGGACAGCGGGCCGGGAATTCCGGTCGCGGACCGGGGACGTGTGTTTCGGCGCTTTTATCGATTGGAAAGCAGCCGCAGCACGCCGGGAAGCGGACTTGGACTGAGCTTGGTCGAAGCGATTGCGGCGCTTCATCAGGTGAGCATCGAGCTGACCGACAACTGTCCCGGCTTGCGGATCACGCTGCGGTTTTTTGCGGCTGATCAACGTATGCTTGCCGGAAATCGCCTCGGTAAGCACGAGACGAAAGGAGAGCGATCGCCAGCCGGAGAATATGCTCCCGTCGTCTATAGAGATCGCTACCAGCCGGCAGCTCTCGAGCAGTTCAGGGACACCAGAACGTCAGCGATCCCCGAACCTGAGGAATATCGGACGGCCGAGGTGGTCGAACCCTACTCCAAGGTCAAAAAATAGTGTTGCCGCCGTCGGGCGCTCCTGTCCGTAGTCAGGGCGGGAGCAGCGGCTCGCCGCGCATGTATTTGCCGCGGCAGAACAGCAAGGTAGGTTTACCGGTATGGGCGTAGCGCTCGACGTGCCCGATGAAGATGATGTGGTCGCCACCGTAGTGCCGATACTCGTTGCGGCACTCGAAATGCGCGGCGGCCCCGATCAGCACCGGCGCCCCGCATTCGGGGATCATGTGGTCGATCTCGGCGAACTTGTTCTCGTGCGTGCGAGCGAATTTGTTCGATAGCTCGATCTGGTCGTAGGCCAGCACGTTGACGACGAAATGCGAGCCCTCCTGGAAGGCCGGCAGGCTCTGCGCGTAGAGCGAGGCGCTCCACAGCACCAAGGGCGGCGTCAGCGACACCGAGGTGAAGGAATTGGCGGTCATCCCGTAGAGCCCGCCCGACGCGCTGCGCGCCGTGACGATCGTCACGCCAGTCGCGAAGGTGCCGAGCGCGTTGCGGAAATCACGCGAGTCGAAGTCCTCGCCCGCGGTGCTCCGCACCGGTGCGGCGTGGCTGCCGGAGAGGTCGTCTTCCACGACCGCGCCCTCAAAGCGGCGCGTCGGGCGGCAGCCCGAGCGCCACCCTGCCATAGATCGCGCCGTTGACCTCCCAGGTCAGCGCATAATGGGCGTTGGCGGCGTGGACGTCGCGAAACGCGCGCTGGATCGGGTTTATTTCGTAGATCGCGGCACCGCCGGTTGCGGTGAAGAGCAGGTCGACCGCTTTGGTGCACAGGGTAGCAGCAAAGGCGCCATCGCGCCGGTAGCGCGCCCGCTGCTCGATGCTCGGCACCACGCCGGCCTCGGTGATCCGCGTCGCCTCGTCGCAATCGCGCAGCACGGTCGCCTCCGCCGCATCGGCCAGCGCCGCCGCCTCGGCGAGATGGACCTGGATATTGGTAAAATCGGCGAGGTTTCTGCCGGTATAAGCGCTACGCCGGGTGCGGGTCGTCTCGGCGAAATGCTGGATCGCGCCGCGGGCGATGCCGAGCGAAACACCGGCGATGGCAAAGCCGAACAGACTGATTGCCGGCAGCTTGTAGAGCGTCCCGGGATTGAGTTCGCTGCCTCGATTGGGGCCGCCCTTGATCCGCTCGGTCGCAAGGGTCCGGTAGGCCGGAACAAACGCGTCGGCAACCTCGACATCGTTGCTGCCGGTGCCGGCGAGGCCGATCACCTGCCAGGTATCGATGATCGCGTAATCGCGCGCGGGCACCAGGAACATGCGCGGCTCGCTCTGTCCGGTCTCCTCGTCGTTGACGATGGCGCCGAAGATATTCCAGGCCGAGGGATTGATCCCGCTCGAAAACGGCCAGCGGCCGCTCAGCCGATAGCCGCCTTCGACGCGGCGGGCGCGGCCGCGCGCGAAGGCCAAGGCCGAGCTGATCAGGCTGTCGGGCGATTGGCCCCAGATTTCATGCTGTGCCTCGGGGTGCCACATGCCGAGCAGCCAATGATGGGCGGCAAGGTTGCCCAGCACCCAGGCGGTCGAGCCGCAGCCCTGCCCGATCACCGCGGTCAGCTCGAATAGCGCGCGATAAGGCAGCTCGCTGCCCCCGACGCGGACCGGTTGCAGCATGCGGAAGAGCCCGCTCGAATGCAGATCGGCAATCGTCTCGTCCGGCAGGCGACGCAGCTGTTCCGCCCGCGGAGCCCGTTCGCGCAGTACCGGGATCAGCGCCTCGGCGCGCGCCAAGAGCTCTTCGAAGCGGGGCGGCGCGGCATGTTGATGCGTCTTCGCCTGGGGCATTGCGATCCTCTCCCGGATAAGCCAGCCTCTCGTAGTCTACTCGTCGCGCCGCGGCTCGGCGAGATCCTATCCACATCGTCCCTCGATCCCGTGGAGAACAGCGCTGATCATCGATACCCACGCCCACGTCGTGCCGGGCAGCCTGATCGAGACCCTGCGCACCGAGCAGCGGATGTTTCCCTCGGTCAGGCTGCTTGCGGAGGCCGGCACGATAAGGATGGCCTTTGCCGGCCAGCCGCCGACTCGGCCGATCGCGCCGCGGCTGCGCGATCTGGCGCAACGCCGCGAATGGCTGACGAGCGCGCGCATCGACCATCAGGTGGTGGGCGGCTGGACCGATGTCTATGGCTACGAGCTGCCGGGGGCAGAAGGCGCCGACTGGGCGCGCTTCTTCAACGAGCACCTGATCAACGATGCTGCGGCGCTAACCGCATTGACGCCGCTCGCCACCGTGCCGTTGCAGGCTGGGGCACTCGCCGCCAGCGTGCTCGATGAGGCGCTCGACAAGGGCTTCAAGGGCGTCATGATCGGGACCCAACCCAAGGGGGTCGGCGGAAATCTGGACGATCCCGAGCTCGACCCTTTCTGGGAGTTGGCCTCGGCGCGCCACGCGACGATCTTCCTTCATCCGATGTACATCTGCGGCGACGAGCGGCTTTCCGAATATGATCTCCTGAACGCCGTCGGCCGCCTGACCGACACGACGATCGCCATGGCTCGGCTGTTCTTCTCGGGCCACCTTACGCGGTTTCCCGGCGCCACCCTCGTCGTCTCGCATGGTGGCGGTGCCTTGCCCTACGCGCTCGGCCGGCTCCGTCGCAACCATGCGATCCATGCCGAGTATCCCGATCCGCTCGACGGCTTCCGGCAGCTCTATTTCGACACGGTGTTATTCGAGGCGAGGGCATTGCGTTTCCTTTGCGACGTCGCCGGGGCTGACAAGGTGGTCCTCGGCTCCGACTACCCGTTTCCGATCGGCGACCCCGACCCGCTGCGGGTCGTCGACGAGACCTCGCTCACCCGGGTCGAGCGGCGCGCCATCCTCGGCGAAACCGCGGCTCGGATCTTCCATATCGACTGCGGCTGTGGCGGCGATCGGTAAGGGTTGTCGACGAACGGACTCACTGCAAAAGGCCGAAAATGCCCAGAAAACTTGGTTTGGCGATCGGTTTGCTCGGCCTGGCGGCCGGCATTTCGACGCCGGCGCAGGCGCAAGGCGGCGTGCGGGTGGGGACGCTGACCTGTCATGTCGCCAGCGGCTGGGGCTTTGTCTTCGGCTCGTCGAAGGCGCTGCGCTGCACCTTTGCGCCGGCGCCGGGGCGTGCCGAATATTATGCCGGCACGATCAACAAGTTCGGCGTCGATATCGGCTATACGCAAGGCGGCGTGCTGGTCTGGGCGGTATTCGCGCCGACCGCCAATCTGACGCCCGGCACTTTGAGCGGCAATTACATCGGCGCCACCGGCAGCGCCACTGTCGGGGTCGGGGCTGGTGCCAATGTGCTGGTCGGCGGCTCCAACAGGACGATTTCGCTGCAGCCGGTCAGCTTCGAAGGCAATACCGGCCTCAACGTCGCGGCCGGCATCGGATCGATAAGTCTGCGTTATCAGCCGCAAACCGCCCGCCACCGTCACTGAGCTCGGGCGGCGGCGCTGTCCTGCCGGACGGTTTCACCGCTGCCGGGCTGGTTCATACATTGGTCATCGGCCCGCCACATTTTTGGCGCAGGAATCCTCGGGCTGCCCGGGACGCGGGGGTGACGGCTGTGCCCGTAATCTGGCGCTTGGGGGAAGCTCCATTGGCGCCGATGTTCCGTCTTCTCTATTACCTCTACGCTGTGCGACTTGCCCGCGAGGTTAGAACGCGGCCGACCCCCTGCCATATCGGCATCATCCTCGACGGTAATCGCCGCCACGGGCGCTCGCTCGGGATCACCAAGCCTCGAGAGCTTTACGATCTCGGTGCCAACAAGCTCGACGAAGTCCTCGATTGGTGCATCGAACTCGGCATTCCGACCGTGACCCTGTGGGTCTTTTCGACCGATAACTTTCGCCGGCCGGCGGCGGAAGTCTCGGGGATCCTGGGTTCGGTCGAGACCAAGCTGAAGGCGTTGGCGTGTGACCCCGCGATTCACCGGCGACGCGTGCGGGTGCGCGCCATCGGCTGCCGTGCGATGCTGCCCGAGCCGGTTCAGGCCGCGATTGCGGCAGCCGAGCGCGCGACCGCAGGGTATGACGGCCTGGAGCTGAATTTCGCCGTCGCCTATGGCGGCCGCCAAGAGATTGCCGACGCGGTTCGCTCTTTGCTCAACGGCATGGCGGATGACGAGGCGACGTTGGCGGAGGCGGTAGAAGGCGTCACCCCTGAGGCGATCGCCAAGCATCTCTATACCGCCGGACTGCCGGATCCCGACCTGATCATCCGCACAAGTGGCGAGATCCGGCTGTCGGGCTTTCTGTTATGGCAGAGCGCCCATAGCGAGTTCTATTTCACCGACGTCCTGTGGCCGGCCTTCCGCAAAATCGATTTCTTGCGGGCGATCCGCTCCTTCCAACAGCGCCGCCGCCGCTTCGGCTGTTGACAACCCGCACCCGCCGGCCGTGCTTGGGGCTCGACGAAGGGCGCTGATCGTGCCGCTTAGGCCGGCTCGACTGAGGCGGTCGGTAGCAGCTCGGTGCGATAGGTCGGCCGCAGAATTTCCAGCCGCATCGGCACCGGCGTGCCGAGCCACAGCGCATTCTTGCTGTGGTCGTCGTAGGAGCTTTCGGTCAGCGGATGGACGAGGACGTCGAGGCCCTCGCGGTTCAGCATCAGCCACGGCACGACGTTTTGGAACTCTTCGGTCCGGAAGATGACGTTGAACTGCGAGATCGGGTGCGGACCTGCCGGCTCATCGCTGAAGCCTCCGGGTTTGACAGCGAATTTGCCGAGCATCGTCTCGCGCAGCCGTTCGGCGACCGGCCGGGTGGCCGGGTTGTAATAGACGTGGGCGTGATAGCCTTTGATTTCGGTCATTGCAATTCTCCTGCTGGTGGCTACTCGGTAATCTGGAGCCGCCGTTCGACCTCGGCCTGCCACTCTCTGAGCGGCATGAAGCCGGGAGTCTCGCGGCAGTGCTTTTCGGTCTGCGCCATGATCTCGTCATTGGGCAGTGACAGGTCGATCGGGACACCGTGCGGCTGCGGCACGTACCAGGGCGTATCCATGTAGATCTCGACCATGTTGCCCTCGGGGTCGGGGAAATAGATCGACAGCGCGTTGCCGTGGCTGGTCTGGCGGATCTCGGTGACGCCGGTATCGCAGACGCGGCGGTGCGTTTGCTTGAGCTGATCGAGATCGGCGACTTTGAACGACAGCTGGTTGACAGTGCTCACGCCTCCCGGCGCGCGGCCCGAAACGACGACGAGCTGGTGATGGTGCCCCGGTGCCGCCGTCATGAACGCGAGTTCACCGCCGCGGCTGCTGATACCGCGATCGGAGACCACGAGCCCGATCGTCTTCGTATAGAACGCAACCATCGTGTCGATGTCGCGGGCGTAAACGCCGCAATGCGACAATTGCGGATGAATCTGTGAAGTCATGCTCGCCTCCTGGAATCGGGTCTCCCCGGTTCGCCTGGATATCTAAGAGCGCGCTTATCATGTACAAAATCGATTGATTATATGATATTCATTCGCTGTATGGATGTTCGTGCCGTCGACCTCAATCTGCTGAAAGCCTTCGACGCGTTGATGAGCGAGCGGGCCGTCACCCGTGCCGCCGGCCGCATCGGTCTATCGCAGCCGGCGATGAGTCACGCGCTGTCGCGCCTGAGAAGCCTCTTCGCGGACGATCTGTTCGTCCGCACGCCCACTCACATGGAGCCGACTGCTCGCGCGCGCGAGATCGCGCCGCTTGTGTCGGCGGCGATCGAGCACATCGAGGCGGCGCTCAACCTGGGCGTCGGCTTCGATCCGGCAAAAAGCACCGGTATCTTTACCGCCGGCATGGCCGAATATGCCGAGGTGGCGCTCGTCGGGCGCCTTGCCGAAAGCTTTGCCAGACAAGCCGCCAAGGCGACGTTGCGCCTGACGCCGCTGACCGGCGCCGAAGCCGCCGAGCAACTGGATCGCGGCGCCATCGAACTCGCGGTCGCGCACATGCGCGCGTTACCGGCGCATCTCGATTCGATGATGCTGCTGCGCGACCCGTTCGTGCTGGTCGCTCGCCGGGGTCATCCGCTCGTCGCGCAGTCGCTGTCGCTCGAAGCCTATGCGTCGCTCAACCACGTCCTGGTCTCGCCGCGCGGCGATACCAGCGGTGCGATTGACCGTAACCTTGCGGATTTCGGGTTGAAGCGCCGGATCGCGCTATTGGTGGCGACATATCTGGCGCTGCCGGCCGTGCTCGCGGCGTCCGATCTCGTCGCCACGGTACCCCGACGAACCGCTCAGCAAATTGCCGCGATAGCCGAGATCGAGATCATGCCGCTGGCGATCGATCTCTCCGTGCCGGTTTCGATGGCTTGGCACCGCCGCGCGACGAGCGAGCCGGCGCAATCCTGGTTCCGCTCGCTGCTGATCGAAGCGGCGAGAGATTGATCTGACCTCACCGTCATCCCGAGCGAGGCCCGATCGAGCGCTCGTCGTCCAGGTTACATGAGATTTGCGCTTGCTCCCCGATGCTCATTCATCGATGCTGAGAAGAATTCGCATTCGCATGCGGCGGAGTGTCACAATGCGTCTCACCGCCTGGTTTGTAGTGTTGTCCGTTCTCGCCGTCGCAGCGCCCGCGCTGGCGGACGATCCCAGCTTTTCGATTCTGATGAAAAACAACCAGTTTGTTCCGAGCGAGGTTCAGATACCCGCAGGGGTCAAGGTCAAGCTCATGGTCCGCAACGAGAACTCAACCGCCTCGGAATTCGAGAGCATCCAATTTCACCGCGAAAAGGTCGTGCCCCCCGGTCAGGAAATCAGCGTTTTCGTCGGGCCTCTCGATCCGGGCAGTTATGAGTTTTACGACGACTTCCACCCGGAGACCCGTGGCCATCTGGTCGTCAAGTAGCGAGGCTGAGATGGTGGCGACGGCAATTATCGTTTTCCGCGAGGTCCTCGAGGCAGCGCTGGTAGTCGGCATCGTGCTGGCGGCCGCCCGCGGTGTCCCGCGCCGTGGGGTCTGGGTGACCAGCGGGATCGCCGCAGGGGTCGTGGGCGCCACCATCGTCGCTGCTTGCGCCGGCGCAATCGCCGCCGCGGTCAACGGCATCGGGCAGGAGCTCTTCAACGCCGGGATCCTGTTTACCGCGGTGGCCATGCTGGGCTGGCACAATATCTGGATGAACCGGCACGGGCGTGAGCTGGCCGCGACCGCGGCTTTGCTCGGCAAGGCTGTGCTTGGCGGCAGCCGCCCGCTCTATGCGCTGGCTCTGGTCGTTGGAATCGCCGTGCTACGTGAAGGCTCCGAGATCGTCCTCTTTCTGTACGGGATCGCGATCGCCTCAGGGGTTGGGGCGCTCAGCATGTTGGCTGGCGGAATTCTCGGGCTCGCCGGCGGCGCCGCGATCGGCACGGTGATTTATTTCGGGCTTCTTGCGATACCGCTGCGTCGGCTGTTTAGGGTGACGAGTTGGCTCATTCTGCTGCTTGCCGCCGGAATGGCCTCCCAGGGCGCTGCCTTTCTGATGCAGGCGAACTTGCTGCCGTCGCTCGGCAACGGGCTCTGGGATACCTCCTCGATCCTGAGTGAGAACAGC
>DATEQL010000193.1:0-9040 GCA_035272665.1 Allostellaceae bacterium | reverse complement strand
GCTGGTATTGATGCGATGAGCGTATTCGAGGCGGCCCGTGCCCACATGATCGAGAGCCAGCTCCGACCCGACAAGGTTACGGACGAGCGGGTGCTCGGCGCCTTTGGTAGAATCCGGCGCGAGCTCTTTGTGCCCGAGCATTTCCGGATGGTCGCCCATGTCGACGAGGATCTACCGCTCGGGGGTGGCCGTTTTCTGATGGAGCCGCGGGTTGCGGCCCGTCTGCTCCAGGCAGCCGCGATCGAACGCACCGACGTAGCGCTGATCGTCGGTGCCGGGACCGGATACGAAGCGGCGCTGGCCGGAGCGCTGGCGCGAAATGTGGTTGCCCTCGAGCAGGATCCAGACCTCGCCCGGCGCGCGCGCGCGGGCCTCGTCGAGCATTCCATCGCCTCGGTCAGCGTAGTCGAGGGGCCGTTATCGCAGGGTTATCGGCCGCGCGCGCCTTATGATGTGATCCTGTTCAATGGCGCGGTTGCCGAGGTGCCGCCAGAGATCGCCTCGCAGCTCGCTGAAGGGGGTAGACTGTTGGCAGTTGTTAAACCGGCAGGCGCCATTGGGCGTGCCACGTTGATGACACGGACGGGCGGGGTACTAGCACGGCGCGTTCTGTTCGACGCTGCCACTCCGTTGCTGCCGGGCTTCTCGCCGAAGCCCGCCTTTGTGTTCTGAAGGCTCGGGCGTTGACGGCCGTACTCGAAATTGGTGAGGACGCGATGTCCAGAGCCGAACCACCCGTGGCGACCGGGTGCAAAAGTCCTGCCCGCTTATGGCGATCCGAGGGTCGGCGGGTCTCCTTGCGGCGCCCGCTCTTGGGTCTCGCGGTGCTCGTCACGATATTCACTCCGGCATCACCGCAGGCGCAGACACTGACCCAGGCGCTCGCCGATGCCTACAACACCAATCCGCAAATACTTGCCCAGCGCGCGCTGTTGCGAGCGACCGACGAGCAAGTGCCGCAGGCGCTGGCGAATTGGCGCCCGACGGTGAACTTCAACGGGCAGATGGGAGGCACGCGAAGCGCTTTCGTTTCGCCGGGCACAGGGGCGGCCACAGCTGGCGGGCTGGCCGCCTATTCGACCTTTTATTCGAACAGCCTCAATCTCCAGGCAACCCAGCAGGTCTACTCCGGCGGTCGGACCGCAGCGCAGACCAGTCAGGCGATCAACCTCGTGGAGTCGGCACGGGCCCAAACCCTGGCGGTCGAGACCACGGTATTCCAGGCCGTCGCAATGGCCTATCTCGACGTGGTGCGCGATCAGGCTCTCTTGGAGGTCAACCGCAACAACGTGGCGGTCCTGCGCAAGCAGCTCGAGGCGACCCAGGATCGATTTCGGGTGGGCGAGGTGACCCGCACCGATGTGGCACAGGCCGAGGCCTCCCTCGCTCAAGCGGTTGGCCAGCTAGTCACTGCCCAAGGCAATCTCGAGATCAGCCGGGAAGAATATGTCCGCGCGGTCGGCCACCCCCCGGGCACGCTGATGCTGCCACGGGACCGCCCGACGCTTCCCGCGACCGCCGAAGAAGCCGCGCGTCTTGCGGCCAACAATAATTTCAGCGTCATCTCGGCAAATTTTGCCGAACTTGCAGCGCGCGACAACATCGACTTTGTGCGTGGACAGTTATTGCCGCAGATCTCGATCGTCGGGGGACTCAACCGCTCCTTTGCTCCCTCCGTCACGTTGCATAGCTCCCTGGAAGAGTCGGCCTCGATCATGGCACAAATGACGATGCCGCTTTACGAAGGCGGCGCGATCTACTCGCAAACCCGGCAAGCACAGCAGACGGTCGGGCAGCGCCGTAGCCAAGTCGATGACGCCCGCCGGGCAGCGGTGCAGCTGGCGACCCAGAGCTGGTCGACCTTGCAGGCGGCGCGGGCAAGTATCTCGTCGTTCGCTTCGGCCGTGCGCGCAGCACAGATCGCCCTCGAGGGCACGCAGCAGGAAGCGTTGGTTGGCACCCGTACCGTGCTTGACGTTTTGATCCAGAACCAGACGCTGCTCACGACCCAATCCCAGCTCGTCACCTCGGAGCACGATGCCGCGCTCGCCGAGTTCAACGTGGCGGCGGCGATCGGCCGGCTGATCGCGCCGGAACTCAAATTGCCGGTGAAGCTCTATGATATGGAGCAGCACTATAAGCAGGTTAGGGACAAGTGGATCGGCTTTCGCGGCGGCCTTTCCGAGTGAGCCGGCGTGCACCGGGGCGCTCTCACTGGCAAGCCCCGAACGTCATAACCAAGTTGGTCGTAAAGAATTGGGTGTCGCCATGCCGGACGCAAAGTCTCAGCCAGAACCCTCGATGGAGGAGATCATAGCCTCCATCAGCCGCATTATCGCCGAGGACAAACACCCAGCAGAACGACGCGCCCAGGACCAAGGGCCGGGCGAAACTGTCGCTCCCGCCGCGGGACAGAGGAGCGATATCCTCGAACTCACCCAGGCGGTCGACGAGGACGGCTCGGTGCACCGGGTCGAAGGTGCGACTGCGCTACCGGGCGCGGCCGGTGCGGCAACCGCGTTCTCTGTCGCGAAAACCGCCGGCCGAATGGAGCCGGAACCGTTGCGCCCCGATGCCGCGATCGAACCGAGGCTCGACTCTGATCGACACCGCATCGTATCGGCCGCCACGTCCGGGGCTGCGGCCGCCGCGTTCGCCCAACTCGGCGCACTGCCGCGCGAGCGGCGCAGGGAGGGAGAACTGGCGCTTGGTGGCGCCGAGCGCACGCTCGATGAGATCGTGCGCGAATTGCTACGCCCATTGCTGCAAGCCTGGCTCGACGACCATCTCCCCGGTATCGTCGAACGGTTAGTGCGTGAAGAAATCACGCGCGTTGTTGGCGAGGCGGGACTAGGCTGACCGACGAATCAGGGCCCCCTTTCGAATAATCGCACATAGGCCGGTCCCGCTCGGCTCCATCCCAACCGCTCAATCAAGGACGGTTCAGAGGTGCTGGACAAGACTTATCATCCTTCCGCCGTAGAGGCGCGCCGCTATGCGCTGTGGGAGCGTTCCGGTGGTTTTGCCGCCGATCCCGACAGCGACAGGCGGCCCTACACCGTCATGATGCCGCCCCCAAACGTTACCGGTAGCCTTCATATTGGGCACGCTCTGAACTTTACGTTGCAGGATGTGCTGGTCCGCTATCAGCGCATGCGGGGTTGCGACGTGCTGTGGCAACCCGGCACCGATCACGCCGGCATTGCTACCGAGATTGTGGTTGGCAATCAGCTCGCCGACGAGGGCAAGGCGAAACATGATCTCGGCCGCGCGCGGTTCGTCGCGCGCGTCTGGGAATGGAAAGAGCAATCGGGCGGCACCATCATCCACCAATTGCGCCGGCTCGGTGTCTCGCCGGATTGGCGCCGCGAACGCTTCACGATGGACCCGGGCCTCGCGGCGGCGGTGCGACGCGTCTTCGTCCAGCTCTATCGCGAAGGCCTCATTTATCGTGACCAAAGGCTCGTCAACTGGGACCCGGTAATGCACACCGTGATCTCGGATCTCGAAGTCCAAAGCCGCGAAACCAAAGGCTCGCTGTGGCACATCCGCTATCCGCTCGCCGAGCTTCCCGGCCGGTTCATCATCGTAGCCACGACTCGGCCCGAAACCATGCTGGGCGATACCGGTGTCGCTGTTCATCCGAGTGATTCGCGTTTTGCCGATCTCGTCGGAAAATCGGTTCGCCTGCCGCTCACCGACCGGCTCATTCCGATCGTTGCGGACGAGCACGCTAATCCCGAAACCGGGAGCGGCGCGGTCAAGATCACGCCCGCTCATGATTTTAACGATTTCGAGGTTGGCCGGCGGCACGGTCTGGCGCCGCTCAATATCTTCGACAAGGACGCCCGGCTCAACGACGCGGCGCCGGCACAGTATCGGGGCCTCGATCGCTTCGAAGCGCGCGAAAAGGTGGTTGCCGATCTCGCCGCGATCGGTCTTCTCGATAAGGTCGAGGATCATGTCCTGATGATCCCCTATCACGACCGCTCGGGTGTGGTGATCGAACCTTGGCTGACCGACCAATGGTATTGCGACGCCCGAATTCTTGCCGCTCCGGCGCTCGTGGCGGTCGAGGACGGGCGCACCCGCTTCGTCCCGCGTCAGTGGGAGAACACCTTCTTCGACTGGATGCGTAAGATCCAACCCTGGTGCATCTCCCGCCAGCTCTGGTGGGGCCACCAGATTCCGGCCTGGTACGGGCCGGAAGGGGCGCTCTTCGTCGCTGAGACCGAGGAGGAAGCACAGCGCGAGGCGACCACGAAATACGGCGCGGCGGTGGCGCTGCGTCGCGACGAGGATGTGCTGGACACGTGGTTCTCCTCCGCGTTGTGGCCGTTCTCGACGCTCGGCTGGCCCGAACCCACCCGCGAGCTCGCGCGCTACTACCCGACCGATGTGCTCGTTACCGGCTTTGACATCATCTTCTTTTGGGTCGCCCGGATGATGATGATGGGACTGCACTTCATGGGCGACGTTCCGTTCCGCACCGTCTATATCCATGCTCTGGTGCGCGACGGGCGCGGGCAGAAGATGTCGAAGTCGCGCGGCAACATCATCGATCCCCTGGAACTGATCGACCGCTATGGCTGCGATGCGTTCCGTTTTACCCTCGCCGCGCTGGCGGCACCCGGCCGCGACATCAAGCTCGCCGAAAGCCGGGTCGAGGGATACCGCAACTTCGCGACAAAGCTGTGGAATGCAGCACGCTATGCGGAGATGAACGGTTGCGCCCTCGCCCTCGGTTTTGCGCCGGCACAATACCGGCTCACCGTCAACCGGTGGATCGCCTCGGCGGCATCCGACTGCGCCGCTGCGGTCACCGCCGCCCTCGACGCCTACCGCTTCGATGATGCCGCGAGCCGCCTTTACCAGTTCGTGTGGGGAACCTTCTGCGATTGGTATATCGAGTTCACCAAGCCCATCTTGCAGAGCGATGAAGCGGCGGCACGGACCGAAACGCAGCTTGCGACCGCCTGGGTCCTGGGTCGCGTCGTCCATTTGCTGCATCCGATCATGCCCTTCATCACCGAAGAGATCTGGGAGCACTTGGCCGGCGAGGCTGCGGGTTTGTTGCTGACCGCGCCTTGGCCCGAATTTCCGCCCGATTCTGCCGATCGCGCCGCTTCGGCCGAAATGGAATGGGTCGTCCAGGCAATCTCGTCGATCCGCGGGCTGCGCGCCGAGATGAACGTCCCACCCGCAGCCCGGATCCCGCTCCTCCTCAAGGACGCGGAGTCCCTTGCGGCGGAACGGATCGAGCGACACCGCGAGCATTTTATGCGCCTTGCACGAGTTGACCGGTTTGAGCCGATCGTTACCGTGCCGCCCGGCGGGATCCAGGTCGTCGTCGACGGTGCAACTTTGGTCCTGCACGTCGGCGATGTGGTCGATCTCGCCCGGGAAAAAGCGCGGCTCGGCAAGGAAATCGTCAGGCTCGATGCCGAGCTTGCCAAGATCGGCGCCAAGCTGGCGAACCCCGATTTCGTAGCAAAGGCCAGCGTGGATGTCGTCGAGGAACAGCGCGACCGCGAGGCGGACACGATTCGCGACCGTGATCGCCTGAGGACGGCTTATGATCGGCTGACGGCAACCTGATGGTGCCGACCAGAACCATTCGCGCGAAGGATCTCGTTTCCGCCGGGCTGGTCGAAACTAACCGGCTTGCCGAGATCCGCCGAGTGGCCAGCGAATTTGCCGTCGCTCTGACTGCGGATGTGTCAGCCCTGGTCGACCGAGAGAATCCCGCCGATCCGATCGCGGCGCAATTCGTGCCGAGCGCGGCGGAACTCGACGTCGCTCCCGAGGAACGCGCCGATCCGATCGGCGACGCGCGCTGGTCGCCGGTCCCTGGGATCGTCCATCGTTATCCCGATCGGGTGCTGCTGAAGCCGACTTTGCTGTGCCCGGTTTACTGCCGCTTCTGTTTCCGCCGGGAGGTCGTCGGCAAGAAACCGGCGATGATGAGCCGAGAGGCACTCGACCGCGCATTTGACTACATCCGCGAACGCCATGAGATCTGGGAGGTGATCGTCACAGGCGGCGATCCCCTCCTCCTCGCGCCCCGCCGCATTGGCGACATCGTGCGCACGCTCGACCAGATCCCGCATCTCGCGGTGATCCGTTTTCATACGCGCGTCCCGGTGGTCGACCCACGCCGGGTGAAGCTTGCGCTGATCGAGGCGCTCGCGGCGGAAAAGGCAGTCTATGTGGTGGTTCATGCGAACCATCCGCGGGAGTTGACCCCGCGAGCGAGAGAAGCGCTGACCCGGCTCAGCCATGCAGGTATCCCGCTCTTGTCTCAGACCGTCCTGCTGCGCGGCGTCAATGACGACGCGGCCGTGCTGGAGGCGTTGTTTCGGGGTCTCGTCGCAATGCGGGTCAAGCCCTACTACCTTCACCATGCCGATCTCGCCCGAGGCACCGCGCATTTCCGAACCGGTATCGCGGCTGGCCAGCGTCTCGTTGGCTCGCTCCGCGGCCGCATCTCCGGGCTGTGCCAGCCGACCTATGTCCTCGATATTCCCGGCGGCTACGGCAAGGTGCCGATTGCCCCCTGCGCGGTTTCCGTGGGAGGGGAGGCAGGTGGGTGGAACGTCGAAGACGGTGCCGGGGTCCGGCACGCCTACCCTTCCGATCCGGAGGTCTGAGGAACCTGCCGTGGCCGAGCCCGACGATCCCGTGATGATCGTCGTCGGTGGGGGTACGATCGCGCTCAGCGCGGCGCAAGAGCTCTGCACCCTGCAAGGCCACCGGGTTGTCGTACTCTGGCGCCGGGATCCCGACTTTGCTCGCGGTAGAGGGCATAGGCGCCGTTTTCATCGCCGCGGCCCGCCCGGACAGCGCGGAGGGGCTCGACCGCGCCGGTGTGCATCATGCGATCACGATTCTCGCTTTGTCACCGGACGATCAGCTCAACCTCCATTCGGCGCTGCTCGCGCGTGACGCCAATCCCCGGATCCGCGTCGTTTTGCGGCAGTTCAACCGAACCCTGGCCTACAAGATCGAGCAGAATCTTCCGAACTGCTCGGTCCTGTCGCTCGCTTGGCATTCGGCTGCTACCTATGCCGCCGCTGCAATCGACCCTTCCTGCTTGCGCGGGTTGCAATTTCCCGAACCGGACGGCCCGCTGACCGGCTTCGTTACGCGGATCGCCGAGAGCTGCGGCGTTCCCGGCGACACTATCGCGCAAGCCGAGCGGGTGCTCGGCGCGCGCATCCTTGCGGTCGACGGCAAGACCGGGTTCGCCCGGGAGGGGGTCCTCGCCGGTCGGGCGGAGCTCGTCGTCTATGGTGACATCACCAGGCTGGAGAGCACTGCGCCCCTCCCGCCGGTCGTGAGCGCCCGCTTGCCGCTTGGCCTCAGGCTGCGGTCGCTATTGCATCCCGCCGGGCGGCAGCCGCCCCGGCTCAACCCGATCCTCGCCCGCCTCGCGGCGGCGGCACTCGTGGTTTTTCTCTTGGGCGGCTGGTACTTCCACACCGTTTTCGGTTGGCTCGACGCGGTCTACTTCGTGGTCACGACGATGACGACGACAGGCTACGGCGACCTGACGCCCGACCGGAACAATCCCGTCGATATCGTCGCGGCCATCCTGCTGATGCTGTCCGGCATCATCCTTACCGGCCTCTTCATCGGCTTTGGCGCTTCGTTGCTGACGCGGGTGCACTGGGTCACGATGCAAGGCCTGCGCCCGGTGCATCGCCGCGGACATATCGTCGTTTGCGGCGCCGGCAGCATCGGCTCCGGGGTAATCGACCTGCTGCTCGCGCTCGGCAAGCGGTTGGTCGTTATCGAGATCTCTCCCGATGCGGCCATCGTCGAACGGGCGCGTGAGCAGCACTTCGATCTCCTGACCGGCGATGCAAGCCGCGACGCGACGCTCGATCTGCGCAATCTGAATGCGGCGCACGGCGTGATCGCGCTGACCAATGTCGATACCCTCAACCTGGAGATCGCGCTCGGCGCGCGTGCCCGCAATCCGGGGCTGCCCGTCGTGCTTCGGATCGCCGAAGCGAGCGAGCTTTGCCGAATCGATCGCCCGGCATTTCGATTTCGAGACGACCTTCTCGGCCGCAGCGTTGGCGGCGCCTGCCTTTGTCGGCCTGTCGCGCTTCGCCGGATCGCGAGGGCGCGTTGCGTTTGCCGATCAGGAGTTCGCGGTGGGCGAGGTCGTAATCGCCGAGGACGGCCCGCTAACTCGGCCGCCAGAAGCGATCCTGATCGCCGTCTCGCGAGAGGGCGGCTTTGCGATCGCCCACGATTTCGCCGAGCTCGGCTCAGGTGATCGTGGGCTGGTCGTCGTTCCGCTCGCGCCGTTCAAAGAAGGCAAGGACACCCTCGCCGCCGCCGCTGAGCGCTTCGTGCAGAGCAGCTAGCGCGCGTTTCTCACACGGACATTGGCCGCTCGCAAATTGCCCGAATACAGCGAAAATCGCGTTTTTGCCGTAGAACCGCCCGAATTGGCCGGTGGAATACTACAACATTTCAGTTACTTAGGCCGCAAATTCGTTACTCCGCGGAACAACGGAATTTTTGAAGGGATCAACGAATTAAAGCTGCCGTAACAGCCGAATAGCAATGGAAATCTGATGAGAATGGAAATTCGGGCTAGCAGGGGGCTAGCAAGGTCAGGCTAAACCGCGAGCTCGCACCAGATCGGCGTGTGGTCCGACGCCCGGTCCTTGGCCCGTGGCCTCTTGTCGATGCCGCAGGCCGCGATCCTGTCGGCTGCGTGCGGCGACAGCAGCAGGTGATCGATGCGCAGCCCTTCGTCGCGGTGCCAGCGTCCGGCTTGATAGTCCCAAAAGGTGTAACGGTGCGGCTCGCGATGGAAGACGCGGTAGGCGTCGGTCAGCCCGAGATACACGAGGGCGCGAAACCGCGATCGCGCCTCGATCCGGCACAGCGCGTCATCGCGAAACGCCACGGGATCATAAACATCGTCGTCGGTCGGGCAGATGTTGTAGTCGCCGGCGAGCACAAAGGGGATCTCGCGGCGCAACAATTCGCGGGTATGGTCGACGAGCCGCTCCATCCA
>DATEQL010000192.1:0-3649 GCA_035272665.1 Allostellaceae bacterium | reverse complement strand
TGATGGTCAATCCCTTCGCGGTCGAGATAGCCGACCGCCACTGCGTTACGCACCGTTCCAACGCGGACATGGTGCAGATCTGCGGCGTCGCGCACCAGCCCCGATAATTCCCGCGCCGTCAGATGGCTCGCGAGTGTCGCGGTGAACATTGCGATCAATGCTACTGAGGCCGCCGTCCACGCGCCGCCGAGGAGGCGCCCGGGCCGCGTTTTCGGCGATACCGACGTTGCGGCCTTGGCCATCGCCTGGGTCGACCAACTGATCGAGCAGACCAAGCCATCGACCGGCGGGCCACCGAATTCCGCCGTTCGCCGCCGCTCCAATACCCAGACGATCACGCTGACCAACAGCACCACCCCGACGATTCCGAGGACAACCGAGAGGAAGCGGATGGAGAGGAAGCTCGCCGCGACGCCGATCCAGTCCAAGGAAGCACGCAGCGGGACCGCCACGCCGAGACCCGTCACGAAATAGGGCAGGGAGAAATCCACCTCGCGCAGGCCCTCGGCGGTGACCGTCAGCGCCCCACCCGAGGCATCCAGCGTGCCGTCGGCGAGACCTCGGAGCAGTCCTTCCTGCGTCGTCTCCTCGAAGCGGTAGCGAAGACTGAGTTGCTCGGTTAAGTGCCGCCAGAGTTCGACGCTGATCCCGGTCCAGATCCCGCCCGGCGTCTTCATGGCGAAGGGTGGCGCCACACGCAGCCCCAGCACCAGTTCCCGGTCAGATGCCGGCGCATCCGGCCCGGCGGCGACAGCGCCGAACGGCACGGCCAGTGCCGTGCCGAGTATCACCGCCCCCAGCGCCAAATTGCGCAACCCCATCACTCCAATCCTTCTCTGTCTCGCGCCGCCCTTGGCGGCCCGCGGCGTCTATCGGCGTCGAAACGTGTTGTCACGGCGCCCAAAGCGGCGAACAATCATTATTACAGTGCGGGAATCCGCGGAATGTCGGCTCAGGGCACCGGCAGCCCATCCAAGGTTGCGCAATCGGGAGGCATCAAATGACGCTCGGGGGTCTCATCATCTTTCTCTTGATCGGTGCCGTCGCCGGCTGGCTCGCCGGGCGGATTATGCGTGGCGGCTTCGGCCTCGTTGGCGACATCGTCGTTGGGGTTATCGGCGCCGAAATCGGCGGTTGGCTGTTCGGCCTGCTAGGCATTGCGGTTGGCGGGCTGATCGGATCGATCATCGCCGCAACCGTAGGCGCGATCATCCTGATTGCCGTTATCCGCCTGATCAGGCGGGCGTAACGACGAGCCCGGCGCTTGGGCTAGGGCTGCATTGAGGTGCGGTCGACATCGATGTGAAACCTTGAGCGGCGAGGGGTCGATCCTGCCTTGGCTCAAGCACCAAGCTGGCCTTCCACGGTGATCCGCTGCGGATGCAGCAGCCTTAGCTGTCGATCGGCTCCCACGGCTAAAGTTTGGATGTAAAAATAGCTATCGAGGTCGTCGGTCGCCTCCATGACCGGAGATGACGCCGAAACAATCAAAAGCCCTGCACATTCCCCGATCCAGTCGATATCCCGGTGACCGTGCATTAGCACCGCTCGGCCCGCCAAGGGCCGTAGTCGGCGAACGAACCATTTCCCGTTGATCAGGGCGGTGCCGATGCGCTCGGCGAGCGTTTTCGCCACCCGGGGGTATTCGACGGGATGGTGGTGGAGAGCGATGACCCAGCAGGCTCGCGGGAATTGCGCTGCGACGGTTTCGATCCCCCGGGCCTGCTCGACCGTGATGATCCCGAGCGCATTGGTGAATGAGAAGTGTGTGTCGGCGTTCGAATTCAGCAGGATAAATCCCAGTCCGTCATCCCGGTCCGGCGGCAGCACCATCGGAAAGACCTTGGTCCACAGCTCCGTCAGCGCCCTTGACGCACGCGGCCGTCCGGTATCGGCGAATGCGGCCATCTCACCGAGGTGCGGCCCCAATGCTTCTGCAAGGCTCCCGCCCAAGCGACCTCTTGCCCGATCGACGACACGGACACGCTGGCCCTGGAGCGCGCCGATGGCGGACAAGACCCGTATCCGGCGCAGCCGCCTGTTGGGGCTGGTCGGGAGGTGAAGACGCGCTGGATTGGCCCGGTCGACAATATTGACGTCGTGATTGCCCGGCAACACCAGCACGCGTTCGGCGAGCTGCGGATGGGAAGTGAGTGCGTCGAGAAACTCGGCCCACTCGGCGGAGCGGCCGGCGTCTGTCACGTCACCGGTGATCAAGATCGCGTCGAGCGGGTCGTTCGCGTCGAGCACCTCCAGATGCTTCAGCGCCTGCCTCAGTCGCTCATTGCCGCGCGGGCCCGATCGGCCGCTCTCGATCCGAAAGCCGTAGCGCTCGCCCACCACGTGGATATCCGACAAATGGGCGATGCGCCACGTCCGGCCTCCGCCAGGGCGCGCGTGGAACTCATCGAGATCACGGGGCCGGGCCATCGTCGCATCGGCGATCGTCCAGACGAGCGTGGCGGCCGCCAGATATGCGGCGACCAACACGACGCAATTGGCCAGGACCATAATCGCCAACCGGTGCGGAGAAGCGAAATCCGAGATGCCGGCCGCCCAGCGCGAGCTCGGCCAGGCGATCATCAGCACCAACGCAGCCAGACCACAGAGCACCAAGCCTGCCGCAACAGTCGCGGCGGCGCGCAGCCTGGCGACCTGGGCAGCCGTGGCCCGTGATGAAAGCGCCCGTTCGGCGAGGTGCCGCAGCCCTTCGCGACAGGCCGCGTAGCCGGGCTGGACGGCCAGCGAGTGCAGCGACCAGAAGCTGCTTTCGGCGAGCCGAAACAATCCGCGGCCCCCGAACCAACCAAGGGCGACGATGACGGCGAGGAGCAGGAAGCAGATCACGGCGAAAGGGGACGTCATTTTCCGTGAGACCATGCTGATCCAGACCGAGGCGGCTATCGGTGCGAATCCAAGGATCAGGCCGGGGACAGCAAGCAACAAAATCCAGGCCATTGCCAGTCTCGGGAGGCTGATCTCCCCCAGCAGACTGCCGACGAGCGAGAGCAGCGAGCGGCGTTTGGTGCTGGACGCATCATCCTCGATGTCGCCGCGGCGAGGATCGACAACCGTCTTCATGCCTCGCCTTCGAGGATATGGTCGATGCCTTCCGCCGGCCCGAAGCGGCCGGCGGGGTCGTCGACGAGGCGATCGCGATCGGCGCCAAGGTCGTGTCGATGCAGCTCGGGGTACGTGACGATGTCGCGGCCCCCCGCGTCGAAGGGCGCGCCCGTCATGAACCGCTGCCCGACGATCGAGATCCCGCGCCCCGGGCTATTCCCACGGAATCCCTGACGCGCCGAGCCCCTCTCCCGCACCGCGCCCTCTCGGCGCACGCGTGCGTGCGCCTGTCCGGTGGCGCATCTCCGATGCACCAGGGGTGGCGACCCCCGGATCGTAGTCCGGGGGGCGGGTGAGGGTCAGGCGAGCACGCCCTCACCCTCCCAGCCCGTCGGGCTAGGCCCCTCCCTCTTCCGCTGCGGGGGAGGGGTTTATGCCTAGATGCCTGAAAGTCACTGCAGGTTCTCCGATCGCGCGCCAATCAGGACGGGTATCGAGGTGCTCTGAGGAAGACGCAAGCGACGTCCGCCGGGGCCCGCACTTCGACCAATCTCGGCCGTCTGCCGGCGCGCGTCAACCGCGGGTA
>DATEQL010000191.1:0-5260 GCA_035272665.1 Allostellaceae bacterium | reverse complement strand
CACGTCCCGACGTGACGCAGAAGGGCGTGGCGATGATCGGCGATCTGCGCACCGACGCGCTGCACCAGGCGTTCGATAACGCGGACATTCCGAACGAGACCCTGATCGGTCTCCTCGTTCTCGCCCTCGGCGCCCGGAACGTCTCCGTGCACACCACGAGCTCCGAGTACGGCAATCGCGAAGCGATCTGCAAACGCATCAGTGAGGGCGGCGTGCTGTCCGCCGACCATACGCTGCTGCACGCCGCCGCGCGCGACATGCTCAAGGTCGTGCTCTCCTGTCGCGCCAACATGTCCGACAGCGGCATCAACAGCCGCATCGCCGGCCAGACACTCGGCGCATCGGATCACCTGCCGTCGATGGCGACGGAGGAGTTCCTGTCCTGCCTCTCGCGCCAGGCCCTCGAACGCAGCGCTGCCGCCGAAGGCGTCAGGGTCGAGCCCCGCGTCAAGGACACCCGCGCCGCCCTGATCGCGCACTGCAAGGACTGCGTCTGGCGCTTCCCGGGCGCCCTGTTCACCGTCACGCCCGAGGAGTTCGAGGCCTCGCGGTACAGCGAGTCGATGTCCGGCGAGGACGACGCAGACGACACGCCCGACGACGTGGAGGACTACCTCGCGGACCTGGCCGACGAGGACGGCGCCCTCGGCCTTCCGGTCTGTCCCGCCGCTGCCGAGTGACCTACCGCGCCCGGCGTCTCAGCGCCGGGCGCCCCTCTCCTGCATCGAGGACACCACCATGACCCACCTCCCTGCGGGCGGCGGGCAGACGCTCGCGCCGCCTCTCGCCAGCCGAACGCCAATGGCGATGCCGTCGCTTCTCGGCGACCGCCTGCCGCTGCGCGAAGCGCTCGCCGCGAAGCGTGCCGCCGTCGCGGCGCTCGAAGCCGCCTGGGTTACCGCAGCCGAGGCCGACGCCGTCCGCAACACCAGCCGCGATGTGCGGATCGACGACCGCGGCACATGGGACAAGGCCACCTGGTCACGCTACCTGGCCGCCGCCTCGGTACACGAGCTCGACTTCAAGCCGCGCATCCGGCGCCTGCTGCGCGAGATCGACAGCCTCGAAAAACTACTCGCCATGCCGGGCGCACCGATCGCCCACGTCAGCCTGACGCCGCAGCGAACCGCGGCCCTGAAACGCAACGCATCACGCTCAGCCGACTGAAGGAAACAGAAAATGTCGGACGCCCGCGACAGCGCATCCGCGCTCCCGCCGCTCTGCTACATCCGTCACCCTGAGACAGACGAGACTGTCATCATCATCCGCGGTGAACCGGGCTGGCGTCCGGCACACACCAAGTGCTCGCCGGAGTGCCTGAACGCCAAACTCGCACATCCGCCAACACCGGAACAGATCCTCGCCATGAAGCACGGCTCGCTGATCGGCTGGGACACACCCGGCGCGAACCCCGCAGTATGGCAGCGCGCCGCGGCGGCGGGCGCGCGGTGAACAACGACCTGCATTCCTGCTTGGCCTCCCCGCACTGCGGCCGAAAGAGAAAGACGGACAAGGATTGCCCGCACCGCGTCAGGCGTCGTCCCCGTCTCTCGGATAGGTGCGGTCTAAACCGGTTTCCGGCCCGCTTCCGCAACCCCGCTTTGCTGCGCAAAGCGCCTGCGGCTCGCGACGCTGCCGTGTCGCTGCGCTCCCGCACCAAGCCGCGCCGCTCGGGGGCGGGCGGTCCAGCCCCGGTTTCCTTTGCCCGCATCCGAGAGGACGACGCCCGGCGCGGTGCCGGGCAGCCTCTTTCGGAACGAATAAGGAATGAGGACATGTCGGGCTATCTCATTATTTTGAATTGGACAGTTGAGGATTGTCGCGATGCCAGAGGCGGAATCGTCGAACCGCGTGCAAACGACCGGGCAACCGGAGCGGTGGTGGCTGGCTAGGCTTCCGCGTTGCGCAGCGGACCCAGCCGCCTCGGCTTTCTTCGCCGGACTCGAGGCGCGCGGCCTGAGTCGCAACACGCTGATCGCGTACGGTCGCGCCATCGAAAGTCTGATCGAGTTCGCAGGGCCGCTCGATGAACTACGCGTCGACGCAGGCTTGGTGCACAGGTTCCTGGCCTTCCTTCGATCCGTGAAGGTACAAGCGCACGGACGCGAGGCAGCTGCGCTGTCCCCCTCAACCGTGCGCCAGCGTATGGTGGGCTTAAGGGCCTATGCCGACCAACTCGTCGATGCTGGCCGCCTTGATCACAATCCGGTTGCCCGCGGCAGCGTCGGCCGGACTAGGCACGGCCACGTCGTGGCGGTGCGCCGTGGGCTCGTGCCGGTAGCATCGCGCCTTCCACGCCTGCCGAGCGACGACGAGTGGACCCGCTTGGTGGCGGCGCTCCAATCCCGCCCGCCCCGCGACAAGCTCATGTTCATGCTCGCGTACGACGGAGCGCTTCGCCGCGCCGAACTGGTGACACTGCGCTTAGACGACTTCGATTTCAGCACGCGACAAATAACAATCCGCCCGGAGTGCTCCAAGAACGGGTACGGCCGTACGGTGCTGTATTCGCCAGCAACGGGCCAAGTGCTCGCAACCTACCTTGCCGACCGGCGGCGGCTGCACGTCGGAAAGCCGTTTGTCTTCCTGTCGGCGAGCCCAAGGAATCGTTCCGAACCCATCGGTGGGTTCACCTGGGGACTGCTCGCGACAGCGCTGGCGCGCGAAGCGGGAGTGTCCGGTTTCAGCACGCACACCCTGCGGCACTTGCGCCTGACCGACCTCGCGCGGGCGGGTCTCGACATCACTGAGATCGCGACCTTTGCGGGACATCGCAGCACGGAGAGCACGCTGCTGTACATCCACCTCAGCGGCCGCGACCTTACACGAGCGTTCCAGCGAGCTGCTCCGCGTCTCGTCGACAGGTTCGCGCGGCCATGACGCACGAGACGCATCTTCCACTCACATCCGGCCAAGGATTGGCACCTGGTGATCGTGCTGCATTGCGTCGAGCGATCCAGCCAGCGACCAAGCCGGGGCCCGGCCCGATGGCCGCCGCAGTCCCCCACCTTCGCGCTCTCTTCGATCCAGCGCTTCAAGCGCTTGATGCTCACGGATACACGCTTTCGCTGACACGTACACGAGTGCTCCAAGCCATCACGCGTGGCGCTCTCGAGCTCGACACTGCACCGGCGGAGTGGACTGTCGAGCATTGGCTGCATGTCAAACGCATGTTCGGCGGGTGCTACGGCATGGCGCTGATGGTGGTCGCGGTCCAGGGGTATCATGTCGCGGCGGCAGAAGGGTGCCATCCTCTCTTCCGGGACTGCTCCAGTGTCCCCCTCGCGCGCCGCCTATTTGGCCACGCCGCGTTGCAGGGGGAGCACCTGCGGCTTCGCGACGCGATGGCTCGCCTTGGCTACCGGGATAGCGGGACCGGCTATTCGCTGCCACGTTGTGTTGCGGAGATCCTGGTGTGGCACCGTGCGCCAACCCTCGCCGCAGCAACCGACGAGAGCATAGCCCGGTTCGCAGAAGGGTCGATCTCGGCGACGTCCCGAAAGGTGCTCTACGGCGTGTCGGCCGGTCTGGCCGAGCTTGGCATCCTGGCCAGCCCGATCCCATACCGCTCAACTACGCGGCGTAACGAGGCTGGCACCCCGGGCTGCCCGCCGGAATGGCTGACCTGGATCAATCGCTGGAGATCGTCCTCGTCACTCTCGCCATCCACCCGCGCCGCCTTCCACGCTGCGCTCGTCGTCACGGGCCGGTGGCTCGCTCGTTGCCATCCCGGGATCAGTTCGCCATCCGAGTGGACCCTCGAGACGGCGCACGACTGGGTCCGACATGTCTCCGAACGTCGCGTCGGCGACGGCGTGCCCACAGGCCGCCACATCCTGAACCTCGGGTTGCCGCAGGCGGCGACGAGCAAGGCCAAGCTCATCAGCGCGACCCGGGTCCTATTTCGGGATCTTCTGGATTGGGAATGGATTGAGCGGCGCTTCGATGTTCACCGCGCGTTCAAGATGCCCAAGCAAGTTCAACGGGCGCTTGGGCCAAACCCGCGACCTATCGATGACGCTTTTTGGTTCAAGCTCAGAACGGCTGCGCTAACGCTCGGGCCTGACGACCTGCTCCGGGGCGGCAAGGGCCGCCCATCGCTGATGCCGCCGACTATGGTGCAGGCGGTCGCCATGGCGTGGACATTCAGCGGCTGTCGATCGGACGAGATCTACCGGCTGGCGCTCGACTGTGTGTACACGGAGGACGTCCCCGAGCAGGCGGACCCAGCCACCGGCGAAGTGACGCCTCCGTTCCAGCAAGCGATGCTGCGGGTTCCCGCGAACAAAACGAAGGGCGAATTTGTCAAGCCTGTCGAGAGGCCACTCGCCGACGCAATCAGGCGCTGGCAGCGTGAGCGGTCGCCACAGCCCAAGTTGATCGACCGCATTACTCAACGTCCGATCGACTACCTGTTCTGCGTCAGGGGCCGGAAGCTCTGTCGAGGATTCATCAACCGTACGCTCATACCTATCCTGCTGAGAAAGGCCGGCCTGCCGGCTCACGATGGGCGAGGTGCGATCACGAGCCACCGCGCAAGGTCGACGCTGGCTACCAAGCTCTACAGCCCGACATCGGGCATGGCCGCAGTGGAGGTGATGGAGTGGTTGGGGCATACTGATATCGCCACCGGAAGATACTACATCGATCTGACTCCAGTGCGCCTCATGACTGCGTTCCACCGAAGCGTGAAGCTTTCGGAGAACCTGCGCTTTGTCGGGGTGCTGGCGGATAGCAGCCCGGGACCAGGTGAGCCAGTGCTCCGGTACGATCTCGGCCACGGCTGGTGCACCAACCCGGCCTACTCAATGTGCGCGCATCGGATGGCATGTGCGCGGTGCGGCTTCTACGAGCCGGCCGAGAGCTTCGTGACAACGCTTTCGCGCCAGAAGGACCGCTTTGTCCGCATGCTGCAGGAGCTGGACCTTACGGAGGACGAGCGCGCGGCGGTTTCGGGAGATGCGGAAGCCGCTGGGCGACTTGTGTCCCGCCTTGCCGGGCGACCAACGCCTGACCAAGACCCGCCTACAAGTAGAATTCCTTCTAAATGAAACCGCTTTCGAGGTACCTGACGTGAGGACAGCCTGCCATCGGAACTGGCACAGGCAAGGATCAGCGTGATTGAAGTGGCCGATGGCTTTCACCAACTTGCCGACTATGACCGGCATGGCAGCATCATTCCGATGGCACCGTGCACGGTGCCCGGCAAGGTATCGCGAAACGTAACCTGACTTTGTGGTATCGAACGAAACAGAAAGCG
>DATEQL010000190.1:0-14594 GCA_035272665.1 Allostellaceae bacterium | reverse complement strand
CATTGGGTACAAGCCGAGCTTTGGCGAGTTCAGCCGGGTCGGCATCAAGATGCAATGCCACAACCTGGACACGCTTGGCGTGATCTGTCGAAGCCTCGAGGACGTCGCGCTGATGCGCGCCGTGCTGCTGGCTCAGGACCTACACCCGGTCGACCGCGCGTCCGCCGCGCCGCGCATCGGGTTTTGCCGCACCCCGGCATGGGACCACGCCGACCGCGACACCCAGGCTCTGCTCGAGCGGACCGCCGGTCGGCTCGCGGCGGCCGGAGCCACGATGCGGGATGTCGCGCTGATCCCGGCCGACATTCTCAATCACCACCGCCGGATCTTCGAATTCGAGGCGGCGCGCAATTACGCCTATGAATACGAGGTGCACGGCGACAAATTGAGCGCGGCATTGCGTGACGGGCTATTGACCCCCGGCCGCGCATTGCCGCTTTCGGCTTATGTCGAGGCGATCGAGACGGCCGAGGCCTTCCGAAGCAATCTCGACGATCTGTTCCACGAATTCGACGTGCTGTTGGCGCCGAGTGCGGTCGGCGAGGCGCCCGAAGGGCTCGGCTCGACCGGCGACCCGCGCTTCAACGCGATCTGGACGCTTGCCTGGACACCCTGCGTGACGTTGCCTGCCGGGACCGGCCGCAAAGGGCTGCCGCTAGGCATCCAGCTTATCGGGCCGCGCTTCCGCGACGAGGCCTTGCTCGACGTGGCCGCCTGGGTCGAAGGGCGACTAAACTGATCATCACTATGAGCTCACCTGAGAGGAGGACACGATGATTTATGAGCTGCGCGTATACCACTGCGTTCCCGGTCGCTTGCCTGACCTGATCAAGCGGTTCGACACGCTCACTCTGCCGCTCTGGAGGAAGCACGGCATCCAACAGGCCGGGTTCTGGACCGTGGCGATCGGGCCGTCAAACCAGGATCTCTACTACATGCTCAAATGGGAGTCGCTCGATGATCGGGCGAGGAGATTTGCTGGGTTTCAGGCCGATCCGGAATGGGTCGCCGGGCGCGCCGAGACCGAAAAGAACGGTCAGATCGTCGCCTCGATCACCAATACGATCCTGCAGCCGACCAGCTTTTCGTCCGTGAAATAAAGGAGGGAACCAGATGCTCTACGAACTGCGCGTCTATCACTGCGTGCCGGGTCGTCTGCCTGATTTGTTAAAGCGTTTCGACACGATCACCTTGGGGATCTGGAAGCGGCACGGCATCGAGCAGGCCGGGTTTTGGACCACTGCGATCGGCGATTCGAACCAGGCCCTCTACTATTTGCTGAAATGGGATTCGCTCGCCGACCGCGAGAAGAAATGGAACGCGTTCCAGGCTGACCCGGAATGGCACACCAAGCGCGCCGAGACCGAGAAAAACGGTGCGATCGTCGCCAGAGTGGAGAATAGCATCTTGCAGCCGACGAATTTCTCGGCGGTGAAATAACAAAGGCCGTTACAGAGGCACAGAGAGCTCGGAGGAGGGCACTAAGCCTCTGCGCCCTCTGTGTCTCTGTGGTGACCATCGAGGAGCGGCGAGGCCATAACTCCGCTCAATCTGGGGGAGGAACAGCGGTGGCGCAATCGATTGTCGCTTACGTCGATGCGGTGCTCGACGATGCCGAGATCGGCCGGATTCACCGGCGCGTCTTCGCGATCGTCACGGCCGGATTGTTCTTCGACGTCATCGATTTCATCATCCTGGGTTCGCTCGTGCCGGACATGGTCCGCTCGAATTTCGCTACGCCGGCACAGATCGGGACAATCGGAACCGCCCAGATCATCGGACTCTTTCTCGGCGCGATTGGCCAGGGTGAGTTCACGGACCGTTTCGGGCGCAAGCGGATCTATCAGCTGAGCGTTCTGCTCTACAGCTTGGCGACGATTGCGGCAGCCCTGGCGCCTGACCCCCTCTGGCTCGCCTTCGGTCGCATGATCGCAGGGATCGGGCTGGGCGCCGCCTCCCCAACGTGCTTTTCCTTTGTCGCTGAATATTCACCAAAGCGCATCCGCGGACGAGCCACCGCCTTCATGCAGTTCATCGGCGGCGCTTGCGTCTGGCCTCTGGGCACGCTCTTCGCGCTCGGCTTCAGGGACACGATCGGCTGGCGCGGGATCTGGGTCGTCATCGGCCTCGGCGGACTGGTCGTATTTTTGCTGAGCTTTGCGCTGCCCGAGTCGCCGCGCTGGCTGGTTACGCATGGCCAAGGAAGGCGGGCGCTCGATCTCCTCGAACGAATGGGTCTCGGGAGCCGGGCATCGGGTGACCAGTTCGTGACCGACGAGGCCGCCACTATCCGCAGCGATCCGATGGGCGTCGTGTTCCGCCGGTACCGCAAGCGTATCATCGCGGCGATGATCTGCTTTTTCGCATTCTTCGGCGCCGCACTCGGTCTCGGCGGCTGGTTGCCGAACATTCTCGCGGATCGCGGTTTCACGATCACCAAGTCTCTGACCTTCACCTTCGGGATGCAGCTCTCCTTCCCATTGAGCAGCCTCTTCATGATGTATTCGCTGGAGCGCTTCGGCCGGATCAGGACCGCCGTCACCGCATTCGTTCTCGCCGTCATCATGTCGATCGCGTTCTTCTATTCGCGGTCGGACACAATGGTGCTGGTCGTCGGCTTCTGGATGAACTTCTTCATCCAGCTGGCCGGCAATTCGATGCAGATCTTCACCTCGGAGGTGTTCCCGACAAACGCGCGCGCCTCGGGCTTCGGCATGGCGCAGAGCGGTGGACGTGTCGGGGCTGCCGTCTCGTTCCCGGTGATCGGCCTTCTGAGCACTTATGGGCTCGGCTATGTCATGACCGGCATCGCGGTGATGATGGCGATCGCCGCCGTCGCGGTGACGCAGATCGGCACCGAGACCCGCGGGCGGTCGCTCGACGAAATCGCGCCGCCAACGGACTGAGCGCGGGGGCGGGATCCTACGATCAGCCCTTGAACCTCTTTTCGAAACCCGCCCAGCAGGAATCGTAGTCGCGCTGCAGGGCGTAAGTTTCGAGCGCGTAACGGGTCGGACGGATCACGAGGCGCGTCTCGAACATGAAGGCGAGCGAGTCTTCGACCTTATGCGGCGTCAATTCGGCGGAAGTCGCCCTCTCGAAGGTGGCCCGGTCGGGGCCGTGGGCGGACATGCAGTTGTGCAGTGAAGCCCCGCCTGGAAGAAAGCCTTCGGCCTTGGCGTCATAGACGCCATGTACGAGGCCCATGAACTCGTTCATGTAGTTGCGGTGAAACCAAGGCGGGCGGAAGGTGTGCTCCGCGACCAGCCACCGCGGCGGGAAGATCACGAAGTCGCAATTGGCGGTACCAGGGGTTTCGCTCGGCGCGGTCAGCACAGTGAAGATCGACGGGTCGGGGTGGTCGAAGCTGATCGTGCCGAGCGTGTTGAAGCGCGCCAGATCGTAGGCGTAGGGCGCGTAGTTGCCGTGCCAGGCGACGACGTCGAGCGGCGAGTGGTCGAGCTCGGTTGCCCAGAGATTGCCCTCGAACTTGGCGACTACTTGGCAGGGTTCGTCCTTGTCCTCAAAGGCCGCGACTGGGGTGCGAAAGTCGCGCGGATTGGCGAGCCCGTTGGCGCCGATCGGCCCCAACTCGGGCAGCCGAAACAGCGCCCCGTAATTTTCGCAGACATAACCACGCGCTCGGCCGTCTGGCAGCGCGACGCGGAATTTGACGCCGCGCGGAATGACGGCGATCTCGCCGGGACCCGCCTCGATCACTCCGAACTCGGTGGCCAACAGCAAACGCCCCGTTTGCGGCACGATCAACAGCTCGCCGTCGGCGTCGTAACAGACGCGGCGCTCCATCGATTTGGTCGCACGGTAGACATGGATCGCGACACCCGAGCGCCCGCTCGCATCGCCGTTCCCGCCCATAGTGACTAGGCCATCGATAAAATCGGTCGGCTCGTCGGGGAAGGGCAGTGGGTCCCACCTGAGGCGGTTCGGCGAGGGCGCCACCTCGTCGAACGGCGCGCTGCGAACGAGTCCGTCGCCGATCCCGCGGAAGGCCGGGTGCATCGCCGAGGGCCGAATGCGGTAAAGCCAGGATCGCCTGTTATGGCCGCGCGGCGCGGTGAACGGAGTGCCGGAAATCTGCTCGGTGTAAAGCCCACGCGGGGGCTTTTGCGGCGCGTTTTGGCCCTCCGGCAAGGTGCCCGGCAATGCCTCGGTGGCGTGCTCGTTGACGAAGCCAGATAGGTAGCGGCGCATGGTCGTCATTCCCCTCCGGTCGGAATGATCACCTTCTCCTCGACGACGAAGCTTTTGATCTGGCCGATAAACAACGCACCGTCGGCGTGCAGCCGTTTGGCCTCGGGCGACGCGTTGGCCCGTTCCATGGCGTTCCGGTCGTCGTACCAGAGCTCGGCGATGCCATCGATCTCGACATCGGTCGAGGGAATGTCGGGACGCGTCCGCTCTTCGACAATGTGCGACTGGACATAGCGGCGCACCCCCGGCACGGCGTGGGCCAGGGGTGCATGCACCTCAAACCAATGCTTGACGAAGTCTTCGTGTGACAGCCCCTCCTTGCGGGTCAGCAATCCTACACTCTTGATCATCGGGGTTAGCCTTTTCGCAGCTCCGCGCGGCGGGCATGCTGAACCGGTCGCGGATTCGGGTCAATCATACGGACCGCCGAATCTGTCGTGCTACTCGGCGAGGTGGCGGGCATAAAGCTATAATCTGATGCATTTCCCGCGGCCCGGTGGTATCGACTTGGCCAGGGGAATGCCTAAGGCGGCCGACTGGATGCATTGGGTTCGATCGAACATCAGGCCCGGATCGTGGTGCGCACTGTTAGCGCTCGCGGTCCAACTCGTCCTGTCGTTCGGACACGTTCATCGCTTAGAATTTCCTTCGGTATCCGCTTCCTCGCCGCTGTCTGCCGTCGGCATCGGTGCAGTATCGGCAACCGGCTCGGATGCCTCTTCGGCACCGGCAATACCGATCGGCCTTGGGTCCGACTACTGCGCCATCTGTGCCGTCATGGTCCTGGCCAACTCCGTCAGAATGGCAGCGGCGCCGGCGTTGGCAAGGCCAGCCGTCGGCACGCGGGTACGATTTGCGAAAAAGCCCGAAATTGTCTCGGCAGCATCCCCGCATCTCCTTTTCCGGGCTCGCGCTCCGCCCCTCACCTGACCTGCTGCGCTCACCCGCCGGGCGGCGATTACTCGCCCTTCTCGACACCATTGCTGCGGCCGACCGCCACCGTCGTCGCGGCGCCATCTGTTCAACTGGTATGCCCCGGACGACGCAACTCGACACGTCGGATAACCGGCACGAGACGTCCCAGAACAGCCTCAAGCGCTGGGGTGCGGCGCTGGCGCTGGTCTTGTTTGCGGCTGGCGTCGGGTTCGGCGCGTATCGGTTGATCGCGAATTCATCGGACCTACGGGCTCGTCTGCCCGCGGCTGTGCCACAAAAGAGTGTGCCCAATCTGGTCAGAGAAGGTTTGCGGATCGCGATCCCCGAAGGCTCGCCGCTACGCAGCAAGCTGACGATCGGGACGGTCGCGGCAAAGGAATTCCAGCGCACCTTGGAGTTGCCGGCCATGGTCGAAGCCGATCCCGCCCGCACCGTGAAGGTTCTGCCCCCGGTAGCCGGCCGCGTCATTGATCTGAAGGTCCAGCTCGGCGAACGCGTCGAGCGGGGACAGGAGCTTGCGGTGATCGATTCGAGCGATCTTGCCCAGGCCTATGCCGATGATGAAAAGGCGCGCTCAGCGCTCAAGCTCACGAAGCAAACTCTCGACCGCGCCTTGGCGCTGGAAAAATACTCAGCTGGGGCAGTCAAGGACCGCCAACAGGCAGAGAATGATCATGCTCAGGCCCAGGCCGAGTTTGAGCGAGCGCAGTCGCGGCTGAGGGCGATCGGCGTGTCGACTGATCCCAAAGACGAGGGGCGCGTCCTCTCCTTGAGAGCGCCAGTGTCAGGCAGCGTGATCGACCTCCAGGTGGCCAAGGGCGCTTTTGTCAATGACCCTACCGCCGCGATAATGACGATCGCCAATCTGGACGAAATCTGGGTCACTGCGAACGTTCCTGAGAAGGACACGGCACTGGTGGCGCATGATCAGGCCGTCGATGTGGTCTTCACTGCTTATCCGGGCGAAGTCTTCAAGGGCCGAGTTCTTTTCGTCAGCGACATTCTCGATCCGGACACGCGCCGCACTAAGGTCCGTATCCCGTTCCAGAATCCGGACCTACGGTTGAAACCGAACATGTTTGCCACCGCTACGTTCCTGACGCCGAAGCAAATGGTACCAATCGTGCCGGCGACGGCCGTGGTGCTGAGAAACGAAGCCGACCAGGTGTTCGTCGAGATTGCGCCATGGACGTTCGAGGCGCGCCCTGTCGAGATCGATTTCCAGCAAGGGGATCAAGCCGTCGTAGCGCACGGCCTCCAGGCCGGTGAACGCGTCGTCGTCAAGGGCGCAGTGTTGCTCAATGATTGATCTGCTCGTTCGCATTACCCTCCAGAAGCGCTTGGTCGTGGCGATGATCTGCTTCTTTGCTGCGATTTTCGGCTACTATTCCTGGACCCGGCTCGCGGCCGAGGCGTATCCCGACATCGCCGACACTAGCGCACAGGTCACCACTCAGGCGCCCGGGCTCGCGGCCGAAGAAGTCGAGCAGCAGATCACGATCCCTCTCGAACGTGAACTCAACGGCACACCCGGCATGCTCCTTATGCGCTCGAAGAGCACGTTCGGATTGTCGCTGATTACCCTCGTCTTCCGCGAAGGCATCGACGATTATTGGGCGCGCCAGCGCATCAACGAGCGCGTTCAGAATGTTACCCTGCCCCCTGGACTGACCCCCGGTCTGGACCCGGTGACTTCGCCAACCGGCGAAATTTTTTACTATACGCTCCAATCCGACACCAAGGGCCTCAGAGAGCTATCCGAAATCCAACGCTGGATCGTCATTCCGGCACTAAAGCAAGTACCCGGTGTCGCCGATGTGGAGAATTTTGGCGGCATCACGACGCAGTTTCAGCTCGAGCTCGATCCGGAGCAGCTCGTGCGCTTCAACGTGTCATTGAAGAACGTCACGGACGCCATCAACGCTAACAGCAGCAGCGCCGGCGGCAGTGTCGTGCCGCGCGGCGAACTCGGCTTCGTCATCCGCAGCATCGGTTTGGTGCAGACGCTCGACGACATGGGCGCCATAGTGGTTACACAGCGGAACGGCACGCCGATCTTTCTGCGCGATCTCGGCAAGCTCAAACTCGCCAACCAAGAGCGCCACGGCATCCTTGGCTACAATGAGAGGAACGACGGGGTCGAGGGCACGGTCCTGCTGTTGCGCGGCGACAATCCCTCGCGAGTGATGAATGGCATTCACGAGAAGGTCGCGGAGCTAAACGAGCGCCTGAAGGTTGAAGACATGCGGATCGTGCCTTATCTCGACCGCTCGAACCTCGTCGATGCAACGATCGACAAGGTCTCGCATACCATCCTGCGCGGCATTGGGCTGGTGCTCATTGTCCTCATCCTCTTCCTTGGTAGTCCGCGCAGCGCACTGATCGTCGCCGTCACCATCCCGTTCGCTCTGGTGACGGCATTCATCATGATGAAGCTCGCCAATATCCCGGCCAATCTATTGTCTCTAGGTGCCATCGATTTCGGGATCATTGTCGACGGTGCCATCGTGATGACCGACGCCATACTGCGGCGGCGCGAGGCCAGACCCGATGAACCTCTAACGGAGGAAGACGCAATCACGGCCGCCCGCCAGGTCGCGCGGCCGATCTTCTTTTCGACGCTGATCATCATTGCGGCCTACTTGCCGCTATTCGCGTTTCAGCGGATCGAGGCGAAGCTCTTCTATCCGATGGCCTATGCCGTGGGCTTTGCGCAATTGGGGGCGCTGTTGTTGGCGCTGACCTTGGTGCCTGGCTTGGCGTATCTCGCATATCGCAAGCCGCGGCGAGTCTTTCGCAATCCTGTGCTGGGCTGGCTCGAGGGGGGATACCGACAAGCTCTGCTGGGCTCGCTGCGCCGACCGCGCATTGCCTACTTGCTAAGCGCCGCCGCGGCGGTCGCTGTGGTCGGCCTCGGCATGACGGTCTGGCGCGAATTCCTGCCGGAGCTCGATGAGGGCTCGATCTGGCTCCACGCCGAGATGCCCGGCGGAATCTCGCTGGCGAAAGCGGCAGAGATGGACGCCGATTTGCGCAAAGCCGTCCTCGAGTTTCCCGAGGTCTCGAACGTCGTGACCCATGTCGGCCGCAACGATGATGGCACCGATCCGTGGACGCCGTCGCACCTCGAAGCGGGCATCACGCTGCGCCCATATGCCACTTGGCCGTCTGGGGGCACCAAGCAAGATCTCGTGCGCCGCATGGCGGCGCGGCTTGCCCAACTGCCAGGTTACGAGATTGCCTTCAGCCAACCGATTATCGACAGTGTCCTCGATAAGGTATTCGATCCGCACAGCCAACTTTCGCTGAAGATATTCGGCGACGATTTCGAGGAGATGCGCCGGATAGCAAAGGAAATCGCCGAGGTCCTCAAGACTGTGCCCGGCACGGCCGATGTGCTGGTCGATGAACGGCCGCCATTAGCGCAGGTCGCGATCAAAGTGGATCGCGAGGCGGCAGCTCGGTATGGCATCAACGTCGCCGACATTTCGGCCCTGATCCAGACGGGAATCGGCGGCGAGGCAGTGAGCCAGGTGTTCATTGGCGAACGACACTACGACGTCACTGTCCGCTTCCCGGAACAAGCTCGCAACAGCCCTGAGGCCATCGGCAGCCTGCCGCTGACCTCGAGCACGGGCGCACTCGTGCCATTGGCGCAGGTCGCGCGTATCCAGTTGCAAAGCGGCGAAAGCACCATCGATCGTGACATGAATCACCGGTACCTGATGGTGAAGCTCAATTACCGCGACCGCAGCCTGCCTGAACTGCTGGCCGCGGCGAAGAAAGCCATTGCCGAAAAGGTTTCGTTTGATGCCAGTCGCTATCGCCTCGAATGGGGCGGCGAGTTCGAGAGCGAAGAGCGCGCGGAGGCGCGCTTCGGGCTGATTTTCGGCTCGATCCTGGGGCTGATGATCATGCTGCTTTATGCGGAATTCGGCGCGCTGCGCCAGGTGGTGCTGATTCTCGGCGTCGTGCCGCTGGCGACGTTGGGAGGGTTGATTGCACTCCACCTCACCGGGGTCACGCTCAATGTCGCCTCCGGGGTCGGCTTTATTGCGTTGTTCGGCGTCGCCGTCATGAACGGGGTCATCATGGTGGCCAACCTCAATCGGGTCCGCGATCTCGAGATGCCGTTGATCGATGCTGTCTTAATGGGCGCCGGTGAACGCCTGCGGCCGGTCCTGATGACGGCAACCGTCGCAACGGTCGGTATGCTGCCGGCGTCGCTGGCGACCGGGGTCGGCAGCGACGTGCAGCGCTCTCTCGCTACGGTCGTGGCCGGTGGGCTGTTCCCGGCGACCTTGCTGACTTTGTTCCTGATCCCGACGTTCTATTTCGTCATCGAACGGCAGGCGGCGAGGCGCGCTCGAAAGGCCGCGGCCCATACGGCGGGGTCATCGGCATGATACAAACGATCTCGTCTTGAACCTTCAGACGAATCCCGAGGAGGAACCATCGTGAACATCGATCTTGCCGGCAAGCGCGCGATCGTGGCCGGCGGCAGCCGCGGCATCGGCCGCGCGATCGCGCTCGCTTTTGCCGAGGCTGGTGCCGGGGTGTCGATCTGCGCCCGAGGTGCCGAGCGGCTGGCCGCCACACGCGAGGAGATCGCCCGGCATGGCGGCACCGCGCATTCTGCGGTCTGCGATCTCGCCGACGAGGCAGCGGTCCCCCGCTATATCGAAGACGCCGCGGCGACGCTCGGCGGGATCGACATCCTGGTGAACAATGCTTCGGGTTTCGGCGCGACCGACGACGAGGCGGGATGGGCAGTCAGTGTCTCGGTCGATCTCCTGGCGACGGTGCGCGCCTCGCGTGCGGCCCTGCCGTTCCTCGAAAAATCCGGGTCCGGCACGATCCTCAACATCTCGTCGATCTCGGGGTTTCGCGCCACGCCGCGTACCCCGCCTTACGCGGCCGTCAAGGCGGCGGTACTGCAATACACCCTGACCCAAGCCGCAGCCCTCGCCCGCAAAGGGATCCGGGTCAACTGCATCGCGCCCGGCTCGATCGAGTTTCCCGGCGGCACCTGGGAGCGCGCCAGATTGAACAATCCGGACCTCTATGGCCGCATCCTCAGAAGCATCCCGTTCGGGCGGTTGGGCCGGCCGGAGGAGATAGCGCAGGTAGCACTATTCCTGTGTTCGCCGCTCGCCGGCTGGGTCACTGGTCAGAACATCGCGGTCGATGGCGGTCAGATGCTCTGATGAAGCGGTGTCAAAATGCTGGACGAGAAGACCGTCCATTCGCTTGCTGCCCGCATCGAACAGGCGCGAAAGACGCACGAACTGATCCGCCCGGTGACGGCGCAATTTCCGGAGGCGACTATCGAAGACGCCTACCAGCGCGCCTGGGTGGCGATCAGGCTCGCCGAGGGCCACCGGGTGCTGGGTCACAAGATCGGCCTGACCTCGAAGGCGATGCAGTCGCAGTCGAGCGTCAAGGAGCCCGATTACGGCTGCCTGCTGGACGACACGATGTTCGCCGATGGGGCCGAGATCCCGCCGGGGTTCTTTACCGCGCCGCGCGTCGAGGTCGAGCTGGCGTTCATCCTGAGCCGACGGCTGCGCGGGCCGGGCTGCACGATTTTCGATGTGTTGAACGCGACGGATTTCCTCATTCCCTCAATGGAGATCCTCGACTCGCGGTTGCACCGGACCGACCCCGATACCGGCAAAACCCGCACGATCGTCGACAGCATCGCCGACAACGCCGGTAATGCCGGTCTGGTGACCGGCGGGCGGCCGTTCAAACCGCATGAGGCGGATCTGCGCTGGTTCGCGGCACTCTGCTTTCGCAACGGCCAGATCGAGGAGTCTGGTGTCGCCGCCGCTGTCCTCGGCCACCCGGCCACTGGCATCGCCTGGCTCGCCAACAAACTCGCGGCGCACGACGTCGCCCTAGAGCCGGGGCAGATCGTGCTCAGCGGCTCCTTCGTTCGCATCGTCGAGGCGCGCCCCGGCGACACCTCCCATGCCGATTACGGGCCCTACGGCTCGGTCTCATGCCATTTCAATTGAGGGTGAAAGAGCGGTCGGAAAAAAGGTAGGAAGCTCACGGCCGGCATGGGCCTGCAGCCCGCCGATTTGATCCAGGGCCGTTTACAGGCTCGGGTCGGGATCGATTTCCGCCATGAAGGGTCGGCCTTCGCCGGTGGGGATCGAGCCCTGATCGGCGAACCCGTTTTGCCGTTTTCAGGGCCCGCGCAAATTCGATTGTTATTCGGTTGATAGGCGGGCTTTAATTCGTTGATCGGCGAAAAAATTCCATTGTTCCGCCGAGTAACGAATTTGCCACATAACCGATTGAAATAGCGAGCGATTGTATCGGCCGCCTGGGCCGTTTTGGGGCAGAAAGCGCGATTTTCGCTGTTTTTCGCCATCAGCGGGACCGCGGCGGCAGCCCCCTGCAAGACGTACCCACCGCGTTGCCCCCGCATCCTTACCCAGAGCCGCAGGCCCCGTTGGTTTCCTTAGATGCCCGGAACGAGTCCGGGCGCGACGAACGAGCAGCTTACGAGTTCAACCGCGGGCGCGGCAAATGGCTTGCCACACCCGCTCGCTGGTCGCGGGCATGTCGAGCTCGCGCACGCCGACGGATTCCAACGCGTTCATGATCGCGATCATGACCGCCGGCAATGCGCCGACGCATCCCGCTTCACCGGCACCCTTAGCACCCAGCGGATTGCTTTTGGTCGGCACCGGGTTCTCGTGGATCGCAATGTCGCACATCACATCGGCGCGCGGCATCGCGTAGTCCATAAAGCTGGCGGAGAGCAATTGCCCGGATTGGCGATCGTAGGCGACCTGCTCCATCAGCACCTGCCCTATCCCCTGGGCGAGCCCGCCATGCACCTGACCCTTCAGGGTCAAGGGGTTGATCACCGTGCCGACATCGTCGACGACCACATACCCGACTAGCGTGACACCACCGGTCTCGGGATCGATTTCCACCTCGCAGACGTGGCAGCCGTTGGGGAATGTGGCGCGCTCGGGGGCATAGGTGGCGTGCTCGTAGAATCCCGGCTCCATTCCGGATGGCAGCCGTGCCGGCTGGAACGAGGTCCGTGCGATTTGCGTCAGCGAGATATTGCGATCGGTGCCGGCGACCGTGAACTTGCCGTCGGCGAATTCGAGATCGGCTTCGGCGGCTTCGAGCAGATGGCCCGCGAGCCGTTTTCCTTTGGCGATGATTTTCCCGGCCGCGAGGGTCAGCGCTGAGCCACCGACCACCATCGAGCGCGAGCCATTGGAGCCCATGCCGAAGGCCACGCGATCGGTATCACCGTCGATGTACTGGATATCGTTCGGGTCGAGGCCGAGCCGCTCACAGAGGATCTGTTTGAACGCCGTCTCATGGCCTTGCCCATGCGCCTTGGTTCCCATCAGCAGCATGGCGGTACCGCCGGGATTGAAGCGGATTTCGGCATATTCCGGGACCGGGCCGGCAGCGGCCTCGACCGCATTGGCGAGCCCGATGCCCCGCAACATGCCGCGCTTCTTCGATTCCTCGCGCCGCGCGGCAAAGGCTGCATGATCGGCGGCGGCGAGTGCCGTCTCCATGTTCTTGGCGAACTCGCCGCAATCGTAATTGGGCCCGAGGGCGGTCTGGTAGGGCATCGCGGCCGGCGAAATGATGTTGCGCCGTCGGAGCTCGATCGGGTCGAGGTTCAGCTCACGGGCCGCGGCCTCGATCGCGCGCTCGATCAGATAGATCGCCTCGGGTCGGCCGGCACCGCGGTAGGGAGCCGTCGGGCTGGTGTTCGACAGCACCGCATCGATGCTGACGTAGGCGGCCGGAATGTCGTAGACGGCGACCACTGTGCCGATCATGCCGAAGGGTGTCAGCAGCTGGCGATCCGACGCGATGTAGGCGCCGATATTCGCGGTCATGTGCAAACGCAGCGCCAGGATTTTGGCGTTGTCGTCGAAGGCGAGCTCGATCTCGCCGATATTGTCCCGCCCGTGCTCGTCGGCAAGGATGACCTCGGAGCGCTCGCAGCTCCATTTGACGGGACGGCCGAGCTTCTTTGCCGCCCACAGGGTCAGGCGGTGCTCGACATATTGCCAGCCTTTGGCGCCGAAGCCGCCGCCGACGTCGTGGCAGACCACCCGGACTTTGCTCTCCGGTACCTTGAACACCATGTTGGCCAGCATGTTGCGCACGCGGTGCGGATAGTTGACGTCGGCATAGAGCGTGTAGCGGTCCTCCCCGGCGTCGTAGGTGCCGATGGCACCACGCGGCTCCATGTACTGGGCCTGCACCCGGCTGATCACATAACGGCGCCGGACGATGTGCCGGGCGCGGGCGAAGGCGGCCTCGGTCTTGGCCTTGTCGCCCCGCTCGTAGGTGTGGGAGATGTTGTCGGGGTTCTCGTCCCAGACCCGCGGCGCGTCGGGCCGCGCTGCATCGGCGGTCGAGGTGACCGAGGGCAGCGGCTCGTAATCGACCTCGACCAGCTCCGCGGCATCCTTCGCCTGTGCCAACGTATCCGCGACGATCATCGCAACCGGGTCGCCAACATAGCGGGCGCGATCGACGACCAATGCCGGGCGCTGCGGCGCGAACATCGGTGACCCATCGACCTTTTTCCGGGGCATCGCCGCCTTTGGCATGGCGAGCCCGTCAGCCGCGTAATCCGCACCCGTATAGACCGCGTGCACGCCCGGCGCGGCTGCGGCTGCGGACGTCTCGATCGACCTGATCGCGGCATGCGCGTGCGGCGATCGCAGGAATACCGCATGGAGCTGCCCGGGCAGGTTGGCGTCGTCCTGGTAATGGCCCCTGCCCTTTAGCAGCCTCGCGTCCTCGAGGCGGGTCACCGGCTGGCCGACACCAAACTTGATCATGACGATGCTCCTGGATGTGTGATCCGCAAGATCGTAGTCTTACCGAGACCGGGAGGGAGGATCGACGATGTTTCTGCGCAACTGCTGGTATGTCGCGGGCTGGAGCCACCATATCGCCGCCGACAGTCTGGTGTCGCGCACGATGTTGGGTGAACCGATCGTGCTCTATCGCAAGGCTGACGGCGGCGTGGTGGCGCTCGAGGACCGGTGCTGCCACCGGCTGGCGCCATTGTCGCGCGGGCGGATAGAGGGCGACGATCTGCGCTGCATGTATCACGGGTTGAAATTCGCGCCGTCCGGCAAGTGCGTCGAGGTTCCGGGCCAAGATTTCATCCCGAGCACCGCCGTGGTCCGCAGCTACCCGGTCGTCGAGCAGGATTGCTGGGTGTGGCTGTGGATGGGCGATCCCGCACTCGCCGACCAGGCGCTGATCCCGGCCGCTCTGGGACACGATCATCCCGACTGGTTCATGCAGACGGGCCAACTCGCCTACGAGGCCAATTACGAGCTGATCAACGACAATCTCCTCGATCTGACCCATCTGAGCTATGTGCACGAGAAGACCCTCGGCCGGAACAGCATGAGCTGGGGCGAGAG
>DATEQL010000189.1:0-6122 GCA_035272665.1 Allostellaceae bacterium | reverse complement strand
GGTGCTTGATTCGCTCCCATTGGTCATCGCGAAGTGCATATCGGTTCATGGGTCAGCCTTGTGCACAGCCGACTCTTCATGAATCACAGAAATTACTGTAGCGATAGACTCTTTTTACTACGCATCGGCTCAACGTTGACTGGTTTCACGTGCAGACGCCAAATAATTGACGACACACCCTGGTATAGCCGAGCTTCTCGTGAACACCGGTTTCGGCGAATTCGTGGTAGAGCGCGTTCAATTTGCGCAGGTAGAGCGGATCGCCCAATTGACCGATCAGATCGCCGGCCCTGACCAAGCCTGCATCCGCGTCGGTAGCGGCGTGGTCTTCGTCGTCCGGCGCCGGGAAGCGGGTGAGCTCGATGGCGCTCGCGATGCGCTCCTCATCGATGAAGGGAACGGGCGCGAAACGCTCCCTGACAAAAATCTTCCCCCGTTCCACGTGATAGGGCATCAGAAAGGCGTCGGGAGGCGCCGCGCGGGGGCGCCACGGTGTTGCCGGGCGGCATCGATCACGAAATGCTCGGCCGTGTCGCCGGCGCAGATGCCACGCACATATCCGATGTCGTGGTGTAGTGCTGCCCAAATGGTATGGCCCCAATCGCTGGGCGCGATGGTTCGCTCGAGGCGACGGCCGCGCAAAATATCCTGGACGCAAAGGGTGACGAGCGCCGTGTGTTCGCAATCGTGATAGAGCGCGTCGCTGCTGGCGATGCGCTCGATGACGAGCCGGGCGCCTTCGTCCAGGGCGGAGGCAATGTGCGGCTCTTGGTCGCCATAGATTCTGCGGTAAGTTTCGGCCCAGGTTCCGACCCAATGCATCGGCGAGAAGGCTCGTCGGGTTCAGCATAATCGTCTCCTTGCAGGCGGACATGGGCCGACGGGATCGACCCAGTATGACACGTTCACGGAGATTGCCAGGGTTCTTCCCGGGAAGTCGAAGACCGCTTCCTTGAACTCGGCGCCCCGACCGTTGGATCGCACGAAAAACTACTCCGACCCCGATTTCTAACCCCGATTTCTTCCAGGGCGTGTCCTTCGGATAGAGCCACCGGCCGACGCAGGAAGAGCGGGTCTTTTTCCAGCCGGTAATCGGGTCAGTCGTCCTCGGACGCGAAGCCAATCAGCGACCCCTCCTCCCGGTGAACAAGATCTCACCGCCTTCGGCCACGTCTAGAAACCGCGAGAGGTCGTCCTTGATTTCGGATAGCGGAACCGGCGTCACCCCGGATCTCCGAATTGCCGCAGCTATGCTTCCGCCCTTGATTTGGTCGCGATCGCCAGGAATTCGAGCGTTTAACCAACGTCTGGAGCTTGCTTACCTATGCCTTACCATTCACGTCAAAGCCCGTTGATGGCAGACGCGGCCATCACTGCCGAAGTAAAGCGGCGCCATGCTCGCGGTCGACACTAATGTCATCGTCCGCTATCTAACCCGCGACGACGTCGAGCAGTTCGCGAAATCGAATGCGCTGATCCGCGGCGAGGCCGTGTACGTCTGCACGACGGTGCTGATCGAGACCGAGTGGCACTGCGCCGCTCCCGACCGGCTTTTCGTCCATCTGGCGATGTCGCAAACCGGCGAGCAGGGTCAGGGCACGGATTGGGCCGAGCACGTCAGCGACGCCGAATACACGATGCAACTCGCCGCCGAATAAGCATCGGCGGCGAGGATCTTCGTATGAGGTAATGCCGCCTCGAACTCCCGACCATCGTTCCTGGCGATGGTCGGCGAGGCTGCAATAGACTGAGGGTACTCTAGCGGTCGGCGACGAGCGGCAGGCCGGCCTCGCGGCGGACCTCGTTGATGATCTGCAATACCCGCTCGCGATAGGGCCGGTACTGCATGCCGAACTCCTGCACCAGCCGGCTGTTATCGATCAGGTAATTGCCGGAGATCTCCTTGCCTCCGGTCTCCTTGTCGAAGGTGATCTTGGCGTCGGGCAAAAACTCCCGGACCATTTCGGCGATCTCGCCGAGGCTGATCGCGATGCCGCCGGTGTTGTAGACCCCGTGCTGCGGCTTGTCGGTCAATATCACGCGCGCGAAGATTTCGGCGATCTCGTCGACATGAACCGGGCAGCGCATTGCATCCTTGTACGGGAACGAGATCGACTCGCCGCGCGCCGGGAAGGTGATGCATTTGACGTGGTCGACCGAGCCGACGATCTTGTCGTTGCCGGTGACATTGGCCGGGCGGATCGCGGTGATATCCATGCCGTGCTTCTCGCGATAATCCTGCGCCTGCCACTCGTTGAAGATCTTGTGCATCGCATATTGGACATGGCCGTGGCGGAAATCGTCCTCGGTCACCACGCGGTCGCCATAGAAGTGCTGCTCGCCGCTGACCGCCAATGAGCTCGCATAGGCGACGCGGTTGACGCCGCACAGGCGCGCCGCCTCGAAGCAATTGTCCATGCCGAGGATGTTGAGCTTGAACGCGACATGCGGGGGATGCTCGCTGCCGAGGTAATAAGCAAGGTTCACCACCCGCGCCGGCTTCGCCGCTACCATCGCCGACATGACGTCGTCGAACTGACTGACATCGCCGCGCACCACCTGAACCTGTTTGCCGAGATGGCCGTACGAGGCCGTGCCGGGGTTGATGTCCATGCAGACGATTTCTTCGCCGCGCTGCGCCAATAACGGAACGAGCCGGCGGCCGATAAAGCCGGTGCCGCCGAGGACCAAAGTCGTCATGAGTCTCCTCCCGAAAGAAGGCCGGATTGCCTGATCCGACGTTAGCCCGCTTCCGTCGGCCGGGCAATCCGGCCTAATCTCGGGCTAGCGAAGAATGGCGGCGAGAGGCGGGATTAGATGGCCGCGATCATTTTTGCCAATTGCGCGGTGCTCGACGGTAGCAGCAGGGAGCGCCGCGAGGATCACCACGTGCTGGTCGAGGGCGACCGCATTCGCGAAGTCTCCGACAGGCCGATCACGAGCGCTGCGGCCGAGACGATCGATCTGCGCGGCCGCACCCTGATGCCGGGGCTGATCGACGCCCATGTCCATGTCCTCGCCGTCGATGCGGCACTCGCCCGCCTGTCGGACCGGCCGGTCACTCTCTTGACCTTGCAGGCGGCAAAGGTGCTCGAAGGCATGCTGCAACGCGGCTTCACGACGATCCGTGATGCGGGAGGTGCGGATGGTGGGCTCGCGCAAGCGGTCGAGGACGACCTCGTCCGCGGGCCGCGCATTTTCCCGTCGGGGATGGCGTTGAGCCAGACCGGCGGACATGGCGATGTCAGGCCGCGGACGCAGTCGGTCGTCACCTGTGCCTGTTGCGAAGGCGGCATCAACCTCTCGCGCATCGCCGACGGTGTGGCGGAGTGCCGCCGCGCCGCGCGCGACGAGCTGCGAAAGGGGGCGACTCAGATCAAGATCCTGGCCTCGGGCGGCGTCGCCTCGCCATACGACCCGATCTGGAACCTGCAATACAGCGAGGGGGAGGTGCGGGCGATCGTCGAGGAGGCACAAGCCTGGCACACCTATGTCCTCGCTCACGCCTACTCGCCGGAGGCGATCCGCCGCTCGATCGATTTCGGCGTGCGCTCGATCGAGCACGGCAATCTGATCGACCGCGCCACCGCCGAGCATGTCGCCGGCGCCGACGCCTTTGTCGTCCCCACACTCGTCACCTATGACGCGCTGCACGGCTTCGGCAAGGAACTCGGCTTTTCCGAGGTTAACATGGCCAAGCTCGGCGAGGTGCGCGAAGCGGGGTTGCACTCGCTCGAGATCCTGCAAAGGGCCGGGGTGAAGATCGGGCTCGGCACCGACCTGTTGGGCCCGATGCACCGCCACCAATCGCGTGAATTCGTGATCCGCGCCGAGGCGATGGCGCCCTTCGACATCATCCGTTCGGCAACGATCGTCAACGCCGATCTGCTGAACCGCGCGGGTGACCTCGGTGTCGTCGCGTCAGGCGGGCGGGCCGATCTTATTGCCGTCGACGGCGACCCGCTCGCCGACATCTCGCTGCTCGACGGCCAGGGCGAGCACCTCAGCCACATCATGAAGGACGGGGTGCTCTACAAGCGATGAGGGCAGCCTGGGGACTCTACCGTCACCGACAATCGGTTGTCGGAATCGCATAAAGCTTGAGGAACGCTTCTGTCGCGGCCTGCGCTCTCTTGCCAATCTCGGCCGGTTTCGGCCGGCTGGCGACGCCCAGGAGTAGACCCAGCATTAGATCGCCCCACAGCAGCGCAAAGTAATGCTCCATCATTTGCTGCGGATCACCGTGGCCTAGAATCCCGATTGCCTGCGCCTGGGCGAATAATCCGGCTAACGCACCTCGATTAGCCGAGCGACTGGCGCTAAGGGTTTTCGCTACCTCGGGCGAGCGTGTCGCCTCGGCGATCGCGAGACGAAACATCGCCGTTACCGGCGGATCAGAGACTTCCCGAATGACCGTGGCGCCGAAGGTCGCAAGCGTGGACGCGAGCATTCCGCGGCTGCGTGGCGACGGCAGATCCGGGGACAGTCGCATCCTTGCGGCCCGGCTCGTAATGCAGGCCAGGAGCATCGCCTCTTTGCTGTGGAAGTTCGCGTAGAGGTCCCGTTTCGAGACTTTGGCCCGCGTTGCAATCTCGAGCGTGCTGGTGCCGGCGTAGCCGTTCTCGGTGAAGGCCTTGAACGCGGCCCCGAGAATGCGCTCGCATATCGGGTTTTCAGCCGCAGCAGCGGGGTAGACGGGTAAAGGCTTCTTCATTCGGCTAACAACGTTCCTCTTGCCTTGGTACCAATAGGCTTGGCTCGCGCGGTACGACTTGGTACCGGCAATGTGGACTGACTTCGAGACGAGTGTCCAGACTTTTTGTCGAGTTCTGCTCGGCGCCACGGTTCGCTTTGTTCGCGAAGCCGGATGGGGAAATGCGATTTGCTACATGCTCACCGGCGAGGACTGGAATGCCGATAAAGCCCACCGCATGGGGCTCGTGCAAGAGCTGACGGCGCCCGGTCAGCAGCTCGATCGGGCTGTCGACTTCGCAAAGCAGATCGCCGCAGCCGCGCCGCTCGCCGTGCGCGCCCTCCTTGCATCGGCGCACCGCGCTCTGGGCGAGAGTGAAAAGTTGGCTTTGGCGACATTGCAGCCTGAATTTGGTCGTCTGCTGAGAAGCGCGGATCGGCAGGAATACATCCGCTCGCTTCAGGAGCACCGTGCGCCGGTCTTCGTCGGGCGGTAGCGATGTCGCGAGGTCCGCTCCGCTTCGTTCACTCCGACACGGCAATCTGGCGCTCGACCGGCATGACGCCGACCCGTTGGCTCTTGCCGTATGCGTTGCCTCCCTCGCCCTCCTGGAAACTCTTCGGGATCATCGACATGACATTGCCGAAGCTCATTACCTCGGCCGTCGTCATGAATCCCCGTCGATTGGTTGGCGGTTCGCCATAGGTCCGATGATCGGCGTACCTACCTTCGTCAGCGAAGGCCGCTGGTGCGCCAAAATCGGCCGTTCGCCGGACCGCGCCCACCCGCGAGGTGACCTGAGCGGTCGTTCGGTCCAATTCCTTTCACACATCGTTCGGCCTCGTCGATGCTGGGTATGGTGCTCGCGGTGGGCGCCGCCGACCAGGGTTCGAGGGCGCCGCGAACCGGTAATGGAGGACATCCGCTTGATCCATCACGTATCGATCCCGGCGCGTGAGCCGCAGCACGTTGCCGAGGTGCTGGCCGAATTGATGGGCGGCAAGTGCTTTCCGTTCGGCCCACTCGAAGGCGCCTTCATGGCGGCGAGCGGCGACGCGCACGGCACGATGATCGAGGTCTACCCGGAGCGCGCAACGCTTGACATCCCAGACCGCGACGATCAGGTCGTGTTCGGCGAAAACCGGGTGCCGCCGCAAAATTGGCCATTCCACGTGTTCTTATCCGTGCCGCTGGAGCCGGACCAGGTCGAGCGGATCGGCGCGCGCGAGGGCTGGCGCGCCAAGACCTTTGGCCGGGGCATGAAGGGCCACAAGCCGTTCTTCCACGTCATCGAGTTCTGGCTGGAAAACCGGCTGATGATCGAGGTCGTGTCGCCGGCGATGGCGCGGGAATACGAGGATTTTCTGAAGGGCGCCCAGACGGCGATGACGAGCGACCTCGAAGCGTTGCGCTTGATGCGGGCGACCCA
>DATEQL010000188.1:0-18432 GCA_035272665.1 Allostellaceae bacterium | reverse complement strand
TCCTTGCACGAACCTGGCGGCGATCAGAAAATCGATCGTCGGACTTATTGCGCAAGCAACGCTGCTGATCGCGCTCAGTGCGAGCCCGCAGATTATCGTCCGACGACGGCCGTATCGATCGGACAGCGGTCCGAGCAATAGCATGCTGGCCGCAAAGGCCAACAGGTAACCCACAAACGTAAGTTGCACTTGCGCGATCGAGGTCTCGAATGCGGCAGCAATAGCAGGTATCGACGGAACGTAGATGGTCGAAGCCACCATCCCGAGCGACGACGTCATCGTCAGGGTCAGCAGCAGAACTTGCCGCCGAGGGATGGCAAACCCATCATCGCGGAGACGGCGGGCGGTCGAAAGCTCAGGCATGATCGATCCTTATCGGTGAGTGTTTCCCGAGAAAGCCGGCACCCAGCGTCGGCAATTCGTCCGGTGAGCCCCGCTCGGGATCGCGGAGGCTCTCGGTCCCGTAAAAGGGTTGGGGATGGTGGGCGAGCCGGACGGGGCGCCGGGCAAGCCAATGGTCGAGCGGGGTGACCGGCAACGCCTGGTCGTCATCATCGCAATCTGGGAGCAATAAGACCGTCAAGCGCCGCGCACCCCTCGGCCAGGAGATCTCGAGACGTCTGATCAGGGCCCCCGTCGCGCGCTTTCCGTCTTCGTCGTCGCGGCGCGGCAGTTCAGAGACCAGCGCGCCATCACCCGCGAGTGGACGGCCGTGCAGCCGCCGGACATCGGCGACCGGAAACGAGCTCGGCGCCGGGGGCAGCGTCAGCTCGAAGCGAGCCGTGCCCGGTTCGAGGATGCGGGCGACGAACCGGTCGTCGCCATGTCGGAAGCGGGCGACGGAGCCGGCCACCGAATCGGGCTCGGCGCTGGTATGAATTGCCCATACGATATTGTCGGAAATTTCGGGGCCGATTTCGTCCTGGATCACCACCTGCCGTCCGATCAGCGCGGCACCGCGGCGGACTGACCCGGCCTGCTTTCCGTAGGCGGCCGACAGGTCGAATACCACCCATTTGCGGTCGCCTTCGACGAGACTACCAAGAACTGGTGTGCGCGCGTTCGGAACCTGGTTGAGGCCGTCGATGACGAGGGTGTTGTGGCCCGCCGCGTGTGTCCGGTAATAGCGCCATCGCGGCCCGGGTCTGTTGTCGGCGCCATGGTCAAAATAGCCAGGTAAATCGTAATCGTCCGAGCCGAGATCCATCACCCAGCGTCGTCTTGCTCCATCGACGACGAAGCTGCCCGCATCGGCTTGGGTATGTAGCATCACGTCTTCCCGACGGCCGGATGATGCACGTCCCTCACCTAGGAAATTTCCACCCTTGATCGCGAGATAGACCGGCCGCGCCTTCGGGGCGGACGACCATGTGTTTCGGAAACAAGCCAGGTCCCTGCCGCGAAATATCTTCCCCTTGGGGAGGTTGAGCGCCGGCGGGCCGGCCCTCGGTCTTTTCGCCCAGATTGTCGTGAATGGGAGGTACCATCCGTCGTATTTGCGGACGAGCCAGGCGTCGATCGGCCGCTTAAAGCGATGGGCAAGCCAAACAAGCGGCGAAACGTCGAATCGGCGCTCGGAATCGCCGAAATTAAAGGCGGCTCCGAAAGGTCCGACCGCATGCAGGGCGAAATCGCCAGTTTGCGCGAAGCCTGGCCGATCCGCGAGGCCAAAGCTCTTCCCAAGGGTGCTCTCAAGCGCTGCGACCATCAGTCCTGCATAGCGCATCGCGAGAGACCAATAGCTGAGCCCCTCCGGCCACGCTCCATCTGGATCGAATGCCTCGAAAATATTCCAAGACGCTGCCAGGCTCTTTGCCACAAGCTGCGTCGAGAGATCCCGGTACCGTTCGAGGACGACAAGCGAGGCAATTAAGATGCCTGAATTCGATACTAATGCGCAGTTATCACGCCGCCTCGGCCATAGCAGTGATCGATCTTCGTAGGCGGCAAGCGCCGGCTCAAGTACATGCCGAAAGAGAGCTTGCTCGATAGCTTGTCGCTCTCCCCATGACAATTTATCATAGAGCCAGTCATAAGCAAGGGATACCGCAACAGCTATCTCTGTACAATCGAGAAAGGACTTGATTATGGGCCGACATCTCCAGCTCGGTGCCGAGGTCAATTCTTTCAATACAGTGCGGGAGGCTTGTAACGCATCGTTTATTCCGCTATCGTTGTCGATCACCGCCATGAAGGAAGTATTTATAAGGCGACGAGCCTGACGCTTGATCGCGATGCGCGGCTCTTCCCCGACGGGTGCAGGATTGATTTGGCGTAACGAATTTTCTAAGCGCGCCAAGAGTTTTGGATTGCTGTTGGCGAGCTTGCGGATACGGGCGATTGCCGGCTTGTGGAACAACAGGTATGGGTGACCGGACTTGAATTCCGCAACTGCGGTTTCAACGATCTTGCTGCCCGATCGATTTGGCTCTCTTACCTCAAGAGCCCGCGCGCTATCGAAGGGCAATCGAATTCCCCGAGAGGGGACGTACCGGTTGCCGAAACCGAGCGGCGCTGCCACGGCGGTGCGATACTGGCGCAGCCATCGGCCGTTCGGCACCCGCTCCGCCCCTAAATGCGACGGAGTCGCGGCCAGGTTAACGCTGATGCGTAACCAAATGTATCAGCATATATCCATCATGCGCCAAAGATGCAAGCAATTCCAACGACTGAGCGAGGACTTTTGACGAGAAATTCGTCCTTCCAAGCGGCAAGGCCGGTTTGCCGCGTAAAAAGGACTTGCATCTGTCCTTTTACAGAAGCCAGTACAGCCGGTTCACGACGCCCTTGTAGGGGCGCACCTTGCTGAGGCGGTCAGCCGAACATGCCGTGCTGAGCGAGACCCAGCTGGTGCGACTTCGATACGACTGTGATCGCCGTCAGCGGTGGGCTACTTATCCACACCGCTGGTCATCGCGGATCTTCGGTGGAGTTTGGTTCCCCAACCTCTACCAAACCGGAGAACCGACGATGACCGACGAGATCATGAGCCTTCGCGCCTTACTGGAGAAGAGCGCCGACGCCGATTTTGCTGCGCGAGATGGTAGGATTACCGTCGAGCTGCGCCTGATGGAGCTGGAGGTCGAGAACCTGACCGGCGCAGCGCACGGCGAGCGCAGTCCCGATCGGATCAACCACCGCAGCGGCTATCGCGATCGCGATTGGAGACCCGAGCGGGCACCGTCGAGCTGTGCATCACCAAGCTCAGAAAGGGGAGCTACCTCCCGGCATTTCTCGATCCGCGCCGGATGGACGAGAAGGCGCTCGGCTGCGGTGATCCAAGAGGCCTACGTCCAGGGTGTGTCGACCCGTTCGGTCGACGAGCTGGTCAAAGCCATGGGCATGACCGGCATTTCCAAGAGCCAGGTGAGCCGGCTGCGTAGCGAGATCGATGATAAGATCAGCGCCTTCCTCGACCGGCCGCTGGAAGGCGACTGGCCCTATCTGTGGCTCGATGCGACCTTTGTGAAGGTCCGCCAGAACGGGCGCATCGTGTCGGTTGCGGTGATTGTCGCCGTCGCTGTCAACGGCGACGGAAGGCGCGAGGTGCTGGGGATGGCGATCGGTCCCTCCGAGGCCGAGACCTTCTGGACCGCGTTCCTGCGCACGCTCGCCCGGCGCGGCCTGCGCGGGGTCAAGCTGGTGATCTCGGATGCGCATGAAGGGCTCAAGGCGGCGGTGGCCAAGGTGCTGCACGCCTCCTGGCAGCGCTGCCGCGGGCACTTCATGCGGCAATGTGCTGGCCCACGCCGGCAAGCAGGGGCGTCGCGTCGTCGCCGCCTTCATCGTCACCGCGTTTGCCCAGGAGGATGCCGAAACCGCGCGGAGCCAGTGGCGCCAAGTCGCCGATCAAATCAGACCCAAGGTCGCCAAGCTGGCCGCCCTGATGGACGAGGCCGAAACCGACGTGCTGGCTTTTATGAGTTTCCCCAAAGACCACAGGCCGAAGATCCACTCGACCAATCCGCTGGAACGGCTGAACGGCGAGATCAAGCGCCGCACCGAGGTCGTCGGCATCTTCCCCAATGAGGACGCCATTACCCGCTTGGTCGGCGCCATTCTGCTCGAGCAGAACGATGAATGGACGGTCCAGCGGGCCCGCTACATGACACTGGAAACCATCGCACCGTTGAGCGATGATCCCTTCGTCAAGCTGCCCGCCGCGGCAGCCTGACAAAACCGCCCTAACCCGCCGGAGAGCGCAAAACCACCGCCGCTCTTACACCACCCCCTGGGGCACGATCGCATCTCCGCTCCGCTCCCGCGCCGGCCGGTTGCTCGACGACCCCATTCAGCGAGAGCATTGGCAATAGCCGGCCACCGCCGCTCTCTCGTCCGGCGATCTGGGGGAATCATACGTTTTTCGCAGGACCAAGCGCTGATGATGTGGAGGGCGGACCGTGCGCTGGCATGATCGGGCGTCCTGCGAACACCCTTCCGCCAAAACCTTTCGGAGCATGCCTCTGGGTGCAGAAACTTCAAGATGAGCGGGGTCTGCCAGGCATCCAACCGGCGACCCATGGCGCCAACACCCATCTGAGCGCCGATGACAGCCCGGGTTCGGTCGTCCGTCGAAGTTCCTAGGGCCAGGATCCTTAAGTGGCGGCTAAAATTTCGCGGCACCCATGGGGCTCAGTAGCGCGGCTTCGCCAACCGGGCGGGAGGGGCATCACGGTAGATCTGCAGCCGGGTTACGCGCAAACCCGCAACGCCGTGCGATTCGATTGCGCGCTGCCACGCGAGGAATTCTTCAACCGACAGCTCGTAGCGGCGGCAAGCTTCCTCGAGGCTGATGGCGCCGTTGCGCACGGCATCGACGACCACAGCCTTGCGCCGCGCAACCCAGCGCTTGGTGTCCGAGGGAGGCAAGTCGGTGATAGTGGCGCCCATGCGCGGCAAGATCTCGTCTCCGCTCGGATCGTACAATGTCGCATTCTTATCCATGGCGGCAGAGTAAACCCGAAGACCTTAAAGAACCCCTAAGTCAAACTATCAACAGAACGCGGCATTTCCGAGATGACGAGAGGGTGTAGGTTGCATTCCGCCCCTCTTGATCAGCCGGTGCTCAGGGATCGGCGTGGCCAAACCTCAACTTTCCGCCAGCTGTTTGACGGCGCGGAGTGTTCGGGTTCGGCCCGATTGCCGGACGCTAGACAACCTTCGTTCTGCCAAGTTGCAACGTTGCGGCTGAAACCCGAGCGGAATCAATGCGCTCGTTGCAATTCTCCAGCTTGAAGCGAGGAGACACGATTCATATACTCCGCGCCGCTTCGTTTACGGGGTTTCGGGGAGACCGATGCGTCCGTCGCTGCCGCCCGACTATCATCCTTCCGACGATGAAGAGTTCATGAACCCGCTGCAGGTCGAATATTTTCGGCGAAAGCTGTTGAGTTGGCGTGCAGAGCTGCTCGCGGAGTCATCAGACACCCTTCAGCACTTGAAAGACGAAAGCTTGCTCAAGCCCGACCTGACCGACCGAGCCTCGCTCGAAACCGAGCGGGCCATTGAGCTCCGAACCCGCGCGCGTGAACGCAAGCTGATCTCCAAGATCGATGCGGCGCTCAACCGGATCGACGACGGTACCTACGGCTATTGCGAAGAGACGGACGAACCGATCGGCGTTCGCCGTCTCGAAGCCCGCCCAATTGCCACCCTGAGCATTGAAGCACAGGAGCGGCACGAGCGCATGGAGCGAACACACCGCGACGACTGACCCTTATCACTCCGCGCCAGCGCGTTTCCACCGAGACCGAAGGGGATGACAAAGCGCCATTGGCCGCGCGCGACTACAATCGATTCAAAAATATCGCGAGTGCATTTACATGGAAGGGATTGCAATTACACCATATACCATCTATAGCAACATACATAGCCTTCAATCTCTTAGCAAGAATGGTGGCCGACGCGGAACGGACGAACCTAAGGGTAGGTTGGACCACCCACCGTCGTCATCCGGGGAGGATCCGCTCCTTCGCGGGTGCGGTGCAGGTCCTCGCTGCCATTGCCGGCCTCGGCGCTCTTTATTCGGCATGGGCAATCACGGGTTCAGCTGCCCAGGCGACCGCGATCACACTGTTTGGCCTCGCCGCGGTCACCACCGTCGCCGCCTACGCCGCCCGTCGATCGCAGGCCGCGCTAGCCGATCGCCTCGATCTCCTGCGGCAAGCGCTCGACGCCGCGCCGGACCCGCAGATGATTGTCGCGCCGGATGGACGGATGGCTTATGCGAACCTCGCATTCGATAACCTTTTCGGGAGAAAGGGCGAGCTGCCGCTCGACCGCATCGAGCGCTCTGTGGCTGCGGATGCGGAATCCTTGACCGAATTTCGCCGGCAGCGCCGCCGGGCTGCGGCCGGGGTCCGCGCGACCGCCGCGGTTTCTCTACGCGACGCGCTCGGTGACGCGGTCGGCCGTTTTAGTATATCGGTGAGCCCGATTACTGGGCGTCCCGGATACAGCTTCTGGAATATCCACGACGTCACCGAGCGCCACGAAATGGAAACGGTGATTCGCGACGAGCGAAATAAGCTCATCGACTTTTTTGATAATGCACCGATCGGCTTTTACTCAGTGGACGGCAGTGGTCGGTTCCGGTTCGTGAATCGGACGTTGGCACAGTGGCTTGGCAATACCCCCTCGGAGCTGCTTGCAAGCGGGGCACACTTGCACGACTTCGTGGCTTCGTTGCCGGCAGGCGAGACGCCGCCCTCCGATCCCTTCGGTGGTCAGGGCGACGGGACACATCGTGGAGAGGTACTGCTCAAAACCCGTCAAGGCCGTATCGTTCCCGCTTGGATTGGGCAGAGCCTTGTCGGGTCGGGTATCGAGCTGCGTACGCGCTCGGTGGTGTGCGACTTGACACCCGAGCGCGAATGGAAGGCCGCGCTCAAGTTAGCGCGCCGATTTCAACGGTTCTTTGTCAACGCTCCGGTTGGCAGTGCATTGCTCGATCGTTCGGGTCGTTTCGAGGAGGCGAACCGGGCGCTCGGCGAGTTGTTCGGCGTTGCGCCGCAGGATTTGATTGGCCGAGAGCTGGTCGGCCTGCTGAACGAGGAGGACCGTGACGGCATAGCCGCAAAGCTCGCCACGGCGGCAGACGGTCGGGCGGAACGTGATCCGGTCGAGATCAACATCACGCGCCCACGGGAGAAGAAGATTGTCCTGTTCCTCAGCCGGATCGAGGATGCCGAGGGCGACGAATCTGTCACTGGGCTCGACTCGGGAGGCGGGCTGATCCTTCATTTTATTGACGTCACCGAACAAAAGAACCTCGAAATCCAATTCGCCCAGTCGCAGAAGATGCAGGCGGTCGGTCAGCTAGCCGGCGGGGTTGCGCATGACTTCAATAATCTGCTGACCGCGATGATAGGGTTCTGCGACCTTTTGTTGCTGCGCTTTCAGCCGGGTGACCCTTCCTTTGCCGACATCATGCAGATCCAGCAAAATGCCAATCGAGCCGCCAATCTCGTCCGGCAACTGTTGGCCTTCTCGCGGCAGCAGACTTTGCAGCCGCGTGTTCTCAACATCACCGATGTTCTCGTGGATTTGTCCCACCTATTGCGCCGTCTGATCGGCGAGAATATCGAACTGGTCGTCGTGCACGGGCGCGACCTTGCGCCCGCCAAGGTTGACGAAGGCCAGCTCGAACAGGTCATCATCAATCTCGCAGTCAATGCTCGAGACGCGATGCCCGGCGGTGGAACGTTGACTATTCGGACCGCGAATGTTCGTTACACGCGGGCCCAGCGGCGCGGGCACGAAGTGATGCCGGCTGGGGACTATATTTTGATCGAGGTAGCGGATACCGGGATTGGAATCTCGGCCAGCAATCTGGTGCGCATCTTCGACCCGTTCTTTTCGACCAAGGAACTCGGCTCCGGAACCGGTCTCGGTTTGTCAACGGTTTACGGTATCGTCAAGCAAACCGAAGGTTTCGTCTTTGTTGATAGCAATCCCGGTCGGGGAGCGGTGTTTGAGATCTATTTGCCGCGCTACCAAGGGGCGGACGCGTCGTCGGGCGCCCGCCCCGACGCCGTCGAATCTTCCGCGAGCAAGGATTTGACGGGGTCTGGTACAGTGCTGCTGGTCGAAGACGAGGATCCAGTCAGAAAATTCAGCTCTCGCGCGCTGCGCAATAAGGGCTATGAGGTGATCGAGGCCGACAGTGGTGAAGCGGCGCTCGATTTTATCCGCAACGCCGCGGAGAAGATCGATCTCTTGATCACCGACGTGGTCATGCCGCGTCTGGACGGTCCCGGGCTCGTTCGGGAGGTGCGGAACATTCGTCCCGATATAAAGGTGATCTTCATATCGGGATATGCCGAGGACGCGTTCCGCCAGCGGCTCGATAGCGACAGCGGCATTGATTTCTTGTCCAAACCCTTCAGCTTAAAGCAGCTCGCCGCGAAGGTGAAAGATGTGATTGGCGGCGGTGACTTCGCGTGAGGAACGCGATGTTCGGCGGCATCCCTCGCCTAGCAAAGTACGATCGACCTTTGCTCGCAAATCAACATGAGACGGGCGAGCTATTGGCGCCGGCATGACGCCGCGTTGATGCGAACGGAGAGATAATCCATCCAAAGAACCGAGAGCTCGATGTGCGATCTCACCGCCAAAGACGCTCGCTAGGCGCGACTCGGGGCGCGAACCGTCATTATGTCAGGTTCGCTTTCCGATTGCATTCCTGAACAAACCGTGTACATTACCCATCGGGGCGCGCGTTGCGCGACCTTGCCGACTGTGAAATAAGGGAGGCGGGATGATGCAGACGGCGTTGCGCCTTTTGGACAAGGAAGCGATGGACAAGCAGCGGGCTTTGGACGCGGCGCTTGCGCAAATCGAGCGCGCCTTTGGCAAGGGCTCGATTATGAAGCTCGGGTCGCATGAGGCCGCGGCGGAAACCGAGGTTATCTCGACGGGCTCTCTCGGCCTCGATATCGCGCTCGGCATCGGCGGATTGCCGCGTGGCCGCGTCATCGAGATCTACGGGCCGGAGAGCTCCGGTAAGACCACCCTCGCGTTGCACGTGATTGCCGAGGGCCAGCGCGGCGGTGGGACCTGCGCCTTCATCGACGCGGAGCATGCCCTCGACCCGGGCTACGCTCGCAAGCTAGGGGTCAATGTCGACGACCTGTTGATTTCCCAGCCCGATGCTGGCGAGCAGGCGCTCGAGATCGCTGACACGCTGGTCCGCTCAGGTGCGATAGAGGTCCTGGTCATCGACTCAGTGGCTGCCCTCGTTCCTCGTGCCGAACTCGAGGGCGAGATGGGCGACAGTCATGTCGGTCTACATGCCAGACTGATGAGCCAGGCATTGCGCAAGCTGACGGGGTCGATCGCCCGTTCCCGCACGATGGTGATCTTTATCAATCAGATCCGCCTCAAGATCGGCGTGATGTTTGGCAATCCCGAGACCACGACTGGCGGCAACGCATTGAAATTCTACGCGTCGGTCCGCCTCGACATTCGGCGCATCGGCGCGATCAAAGAGCGTGATCAGGTCATCGGAAACCAGACGCGCGTCAAGGTGGTCAAGAACAAGATGGCGCCGCCATTCAAGGTGGTCGATTTTGACATCATGTACGGCGAGGGCGTTTCAAAGCGCGGTGAGTTGATCGACCTCGGCGTTCAGGCGGGCGTCGTCGAGAAATCCGGCTCGTGGTTCTCCTACGAGGGCCAGCGCATCGGTCAGGGCCGTGAGAATGCCAAGGCATATTTGAAAGACCATGGCGAAGTCGGTGAGGCGATCGAGCACGCTATCCGCGCCAATGCGGGCCTCGTCGCCGAAGCGATGATGGCTGCTCCGGGGGATGCCGCGGCTGAGCAATAGGCTGTCGCCGGAAGATACCGGCTGGGCGATGCGACAGCGGTTCCCGGGGCTCGACCCCGGCGATTGGAAGTTGGTATCGGCTTACGGTCCGGCGGCGCGGATCCAGAACTGCTCGAGCCGGCGCAGTGTGTGGCCGACAGCCTGCAGATCGTCCGCCGTGAGCCCAGCCTGCGACAGTATCTCAAGATGACGCTGATGCATCTCAGTCAGGCGGTCCCGCAACCCGCACCCCCTTTCAGTAAGATGAACGTGGATGGAGCGGCGGTCGTGAAGCGAGCGCTGCTGCGCAAGATAGCCGTTCTCTATCATCTTCTTGACGTTGTAGGAGACGTTCGAGCCGAGATAGCAGCCGCGCAGCGTCAGTTCGCCGACGGTCATTTCGGCGTCTCCGATACTAAAAAGCATCATTCCCTGGACGTTGTTGATGTCGTGGATTCCTAGCCCCTCAAGCTCGAGTTTCACGAGCTCCAGGAATTGACGGTGAAGGCGCTCGACGAGCGAGATGACTTTAAAATACGCGTTCATTCGAGTCTCGGATCAGCGATGATCTCGTCACAATCAACGGCGGTTGCGCAAGCGGCTTAGAGGGTAATCGGCTGGGCTTGAGAGCCGGCCGACGAAGGGCGCTTACCATTTCGGTACCATCGACGAGCAAAAAGCAGCGGATGTCCGCGCTGTGATCTATCGGCGATCAGGCTACTTTGGGGAGACGGGCCGACAGCAAGATCTCCACGGCTCGATAGTCTTCGAGGATCGCGCCGACCATTGGCACTGCATCGGACACGACACCCGATTGCGCCATCGCTTCGAGTTCTTTGCAACGCGATGACAGTACAACCGCACCCACATTTGCACTGGCCGACTTCAACGCGTGGCTGGCGTGGTGAAGCGTCACAGCGTCGCTATTCGCCGCGCCTTCTTCCAAATCCTTTAGGAGACCCGCTGCATCCTTGAAAAATAAATTGATCACTTGCTGAACAATGTCCGGCCGCTCCTCCCTCTGCAGTAGCCGAAGCGAATCGAGCACCTCGTAGTTGATGGGTTCGGTAGGCGGCGATGCCGCTACCAGCGCCAAATGGTCTCGCTTGACAGCAGGCACGGATGGGTTGAGCCAAATCGTCAGCATCGCTTTCAGCTGATCCAGGGTGTATGGCTTCGCAAGGTAGTCGTCCATCCCTGCTGCCAGGCACTGCTCTCGCGCACCTATCCCGGTCACGGCGATGATTGGGGTTCGACGATTCGAGAGGGCTTCGCGCCGCCGGATTTCGGCAGTCGCCTGATACCCATCCATCTCGGGCATTTGGCAATCCATAAGAATCAGCCCGAACTTGCCGCTGGCATGTCGGTCAAGCGCGCGTAAACCGTCTGTGGCGATCTCGACTGTGCATCCCATGCTCTCCAGCATTGCGACACACACCTCGACATTGACCGGTCTGTCCTCCACTAGCAGCACGCGCGCGCCTTTGATGCCCAGGCTTTTTGGTGTCGACATCTCGGCGGCGTTCGGCGTCGTCGTGGCAGCCTTACCGTCGCCCGAGGCGAGACAATCCCATAACGCTGACTGTCGGATGGGCTTTGGCAGGCATTTGATCAGACCGTCCCCAGATTCGTCGACGTCTTGACCAAAAGGGGTCAGCAACACCAGCTGCAAGCCTGTGCGCCCAGGGAGCGACTTGATCGCGCGCGATAGCTCGATCCCGCTCATGTCGGGCAGCGAATTGTCGATAATGGCCCGCCCATACGGGTCCCCGCGAAGGGCCGCGGCGCGCAGCGCTGCGAGCGCCTCCGAACCGGTTTGCGCCTGGTCGGCGCGGACGGCCCGGGCCGACAGCTGATCGGTCAAGATCTCACGATTGAGCGCGCTGTCGGAAACCACCAGGACAGGCATGCCGCCGCAAGCTCGGCTTGCGGGTTTGATCTTCTTTACTGCCTCCCTCTGCAGTCCGAATCGCGCCGTAAAGCGGAAACTCGATCCGACACCCAGCTCGCTCACCACGTGGATCGCTCCGCCCATCATCTCGCAAAAATGCTTGGCAATAGTAAGACCGAGTCCGGTGCCGCCATACCGCCGTGTCGTCGAGCTGTCGGCTTGTGCGAAGGCTTCAAATATCTGCTTTCGCTTTTCCGCGGGAATACCGATCCCGGTGTCGGCGACTTCAAACGACATCAATGCCGACGAAATGTCTAGCTCGATTACGTGAACACGAACGCTTACCTCACCGCGTTCGGTGAATTTGATAGCGTTGCCGATCAAATTAGTCAAAATCTGGCGCAGGCGTCCGGGATCGCCGACCAGCGCCGTCGGCAGATTAGCCGGTACGAAGCAAGCGAGCTCCAGACCCTTACCGTAAGCCAAGTTGCTGAATGCTTCTGTCACTTCCTCCACGATGGCTCGCAAGTCGAACGTGCTGTGCTCGAGCTCGACCCTCCCGGCTTCGATCTTTGAGAGATCGAGAACCTCGTTGATAAGGCTGAGAAGCGTCTCGGCCGAACGTCGCGCGGTTTCCAGGAAGCGCTGCTGCGTCGGCCCCAGCTCGGTTTGACGCACGAGCTCCAGCATCCCGACTACGCCGTTCAACGGCGTCCGAATTTCGTGGCTCATGTTGGCCAAGAACTGCGACTTCGCCTGGGCCGCTCGCTCCAACTCAATGGTCCGCTGCTGGATCCGTGCCTCGAGCGTCACATTCAGGTGACGTAATCCCTCCTCAGCCCTCTGCTGTGCGGCGTGACGAGCTGCAAGGGCGTCGGCCATGTCATCAAAAGCCGACCCGAGACGGCCGATCTCCGACGCGCGATCTTCAAGGTCAGCGCGGGCGTCATAATTACCATTGCGCCATTCAGCGGCGACCTTGAGAAGTCCCTCGATGGGACGGCGGATAAATTTCCGACCACCGGCCCAGGCCGCGTAAATCGCCGCCAAGAGGCCGGCGAGAATGAGACCGACTCCGCGCCGAGTGGCGCTGTCTATTGCGGCGAATGCTTCAGCTTTCGATTGGCCCGCGCTGAGGAAAAAATCCTTCGGCGGCAGAGCCGCCGGCACATAGCCGAATATTCGCATAACGCCGTCGACGCCGGCCGACTCTTCCCATCCCGCTTCGTCTCCATCCATGATCCCTTCATGGGAGTTCCTCATGTTTTGCCCGACGAAAAGTTCGGGATGGGGTAGCCGCGCGATGATGTTTCCCCCGCGATCGGCTATTAAGATCGAGGCCGTTGTCGACAATCCGCGTTCTTTCAGGTGATCGGATAGCCAAGCCAAATCGAGGCCAGCGAACACAACGCCCGCTATGTGGCCATCGCCATCCTCGAAGCGCTCCGCGAAATGTATCATCCTCCGGCTGTCGGCGGGATCCACCCAGTAATTTCCGACGGCAAGCTCCGGCTGAGCCAAGGCCCGCGTGAAGAACGGCTGGTCGATTACCCAAGAAAGAGACGTGGGCCCACTGGCACAAAAGACCCGGCCGGCGGTGTCCGCTGCCCCGAGGAGGCTGTAATTTACATATCGGGATTTCAATTTCGAGAATAGCGCGCTGCATGTGTCCGGCTGCTGGGATTTGACGGGGTCCAATTGAGCGAGCGCCAGCAGCAATTGCCGAGCACCTTCACGGAGCACGCCGATCTCCTCGCCGAACTGCCTGGTAATTTCGACAACGTGTTGCCGGATATCGTCCTGACGGGCAATGCGCTGGTCGTATTCATTCCAAGCCTGGATCACCAGCGCTGGAACAACGGCCAGGATGACGAGCAGAAACAATCGGCCCATCAAACCTATACGAACGCGGCGCGGGACGACAAATCGATGCGCGCTCTTCACCTTCGGCCCGTTCACCCTTCCGCTCATCAGTGGTCCAATCATCGATAGACATTCGACCACAGGCCGGGCAAGGGCGGCCCAGCCTTCGCCTGGGCCGCCCAAGGCGCAGTCGGATCGGATGCTGCCGGGTAGAATATGACGGACTTCTTGACCATTAGGTCATCGCGCGCTCGGCCGCTTTCAGCGGTGGGCGTTCGATCGTCGGGCGCCCGAAATGGTAACCCTGGAGATAGCCGATACCTTCTGCGCGTAACAGCGCTGCGTCTTCGGCGTTCTCGATACATTCAGCTACAGTGGTCAAACCGAAGCCCTTGGCCAGACCGAGCAGATGGCGAAGAAACAACCGGTTTTGCGATCTGCTGGCCAAATTTCGAACCAGAGAGCCATCGATCTTGACAATGTCAATCGGCAAAATCTGAAGATGGCGCAGCGACGTATGGCCGGCGCCAAAATCGTCGAGCGCAACGCGGCATCCGACATGGCGCAGCGTGTCGACAAAGCGTGCAGATTCCTTGAGGTCACCAAGCGCCGCGGTTTCCGTGATTTCGATGACCAGGCGGCGTGCGATCTCGGAGCGGTGCCGCAAAAGCGTGGTCAACGCCTGCAGCCACGGTCGATCGCAAGCCGTTAACCCGGAAATATTGAAGCCGAGCCTGAGCTCGGGATTGGCGGCGAGTTCCTGAACCGTTTTGACCAGAGCATAGCGGTCGATCAGGCCGATCAGGCCGAGTTCCTCGATGATTGTAATGAACTCGGCACCAGCGACGATGCTACCCTCCTCATCCCGCATCCGCAGCAGGCATTCAAAATAATCGACTTTTCCGGTTGCCGCACACACCACGGGCTGAAAGGCAAAAAGCAAGCGGTCCTCGCGAAGCGCTGCTTCCACCGCCGCGCCGACCGCCTGGCCGCGTTGCTCTCGCGGTGGTTGGTTCTGATGGGGATCCACGTGTCGGTCCCGTCTGGCATGCTGCGCTGTTATGCGGGCGCGATTGACGGTGCTGCGGGAGGCCGAAATGGGCACGCGTGCCGTTCTATGATTGCTCTCAATTGGCTTAGAACTCGGGGTCGCCGAAATACACCGGACGGTCGCCCCAGTCTGCTTAGGCAGGCATAAGCGCCACAAAGCCCGAAGCTAAGTCGGGCAAATGCTAGTGGCCCCGCCGGAAGGTCGCGGCGGTCGGGATGAGCACGCCAACACCCTCCGTTGTTATCCAGCAGCTGTTCCACCCTCGACTTGGCTCCGCGACTGGTCAGCCAGGGCTCAAACCGGCACCCTACCTGTGGGCTCGTCAATATGACGTCCAATCATCGTCAAAAATCTGTCATTTATCCTTCTTTGATTGGATTAACCGGGGCCGCGAAACACCCCTCACAACCGTTGCCGGCGCTCGATGGCAGAGATCAGCAAAGCGCAGAATTTGGTCTGAATATCTGCCGCCAGCGCGTATCCGGCACCATGAGGCGATCGCTGGCGCTCCGTCAGGTACCTGACGCGGCTCGGTTGGGCTGAGTTGGACGGGGCACGACGATCTCATTTATTATACAACCGATGAGAACAATGCTGGCGGAGATTATTAATATCGTGTCAAAGTCACCGATTGCGACGGCCTCCCCTCCGATAAGGGATCCCAGCGAAATGCCCATGAAAAGCGCGCTATTATTCCAGGCGAGCACTGTGCTACGTCGCGTAGGAAAGTCGTTGGCAAGCCCGGCTTGTTGGGCGGGGAAGAATAGCTGCGCCACCGCAGAGCTCAATCCTAAGGCAAGGAATACGAGGGCATCCGCTCGAATAGCAAGCATCAGCAGGAAGAAACAGACGCAAAGACCAGCAAGACTTGCCGTTGCTGTATTTTTCGTTCCGAGTCGGTCAGCGAGATGCCCACCGACCAGAATTCCGGCAATCGCTCCACATCCATAAAACAGGATCGCTCGAGCAACTTGCAGTTTCGAGAAACCGACTGCGAGGAGACCGGTCCCGAGGTACGTATACACGCCATAGAGCCCGGTGCTCCAAACGATCATCGGGGCCAGGCGAGTCATCAAACGCGCCAGCGCGAGCGGATCAGAAGGCGAGGCGGCCGCATCTCTATGGCAATTCTCGCGCGGCCAGACCCACCAGTTCAGCCACACGAGGACCAAACTGAAGGCGGCGAATGCGACGAAGACAGGGGGACAGCCATAAGTTGCGCCGACCAGAGCGCCACTCGAAGCGCCGAGGACGAGGGAGAAGAGGAGGCCCGAGGCCGTCACAGCCAGCCAAGTGGCGCCGCGATCCCGCGGGGCGGACGCACCAACCAGCGCATAGATAGATGGTGAGATCCCCGCTGCGGCGGCGCCGGCAAATAACCTCACAGCGAGCAGCGATCGGAAGTTTGCGGCCGAGGCTGTGAGCAGGTTGGCCGTGCCAAACGCGAGCAGACAGCAAATTAGCACCCGCCGTTTCCCAACCCGATCCGCGAAATAACCGAATAGAGGGGCACTCACCACATAGGCCAAGGAGAAAGCTGTCACACACAGCCCTACCAAGGTCGCGGAGACATTGTAATTCACTGCAAGCATAGGCAGTAAGGGAGAAAAAACAAACAGCTCTGTTCCAACTAGAAACAAGGTTAGCCAACCGACCACCAATTCGGCCGGTGGACTCATCAGTTTGATCTTCATTCGTCAGCCGCCTCCATATGCAGCGCATCATGCCCACCGATCGCCACCAGAGAGCCGCAGTGCCTCAAGAGTACCCTTTGACTGATCTTTGCCAAGGGCCTGCCGGTTGGGTTCGCGCGCGCGGCCTGCGGCTTAAAGGCTGTGCGCCGAGGTACAAAGATTGCCTCAGCGGCGGTAACTAGAGATGCCGCGGCGCTGTCGTTCTCGCGGAACGTGGTTCATCAATTGCCGGCGGAGCATCGGCGGTCCGGGCCCGCCGATGCGCGTTCAGGACGATCCTGTCCAGGTGAACCCACACCCCGTCGAGCGCCTTGGCCATCATCCTGGCGTGACGCAATGTTTCGGGCAGCAGTGTCGGCCGCGCCCTCAGAACCATCTCCGTGACTGTGAGCGACTCTTCTGCGTGCCGCTCTTCGACGCGCTGTGAGAAGCATTCTTTGAAATACGGCTCGCGAATGAATTGTGGAAAATGGATCGAGAGCGCGCCACCGAGTGCTCGCATCCAGTCGACCGACAGCACCTCGACCGCGCACCAGGGACCGAGCGATCGCCTGTACAGTTCCCGGGCGAGCCGCACAAAGTGCATCGTTTCTGAATCGAGATGGCAGCACAATTCTTCAAGATCGGCGAACTCCTCATCCTGCAGGACGGATTTCGCTCCGATGTTGAGGAAAGCTCGGGTCAGTTGATAATGGTGCGTGTCACCCCCCGGCAGACCGTCGTCGTCGATTAATATCTGTAACTTGCGCTTACGTAAGGCAGGACTGTCGAGGTAAGGGAGATAGTAGACTGCTGTGCGCGTAGCGTGCATCGCCGATTGGTAGATCAAATGGATCTGGCCGAGCAGTGCAGGGTCGCTCGCAACGGAGAACGGCAACTCAGCCAGATGCCGGAAGAACGGCATTCGCGACGGACGGTATTCCGCAAGAAGGACCTTGATCGCGCTCGGGAACTCATTAATCGCGTGTGGCCCCGGCTCGATACGACCTTGACCCATCAGGCGGACGCTGCTTCGGGATGTCATACCATATTGCTCCTGTAATCTTCCCAGTCACCATGAATACGCGTCACGGACCCGGGGAAAAGCAACACGATGAGTGCGCCAGCCTCGGGTCGGTAAATTGATTTCCTCGACCCAGCTTGGTGCCTGCTGTCTGCAAACACGGTAACCGAGACGGGACCGCATCTCTCGCGTTTGAGTTTTATTTGATGAGATGGTTATAGAACGAACCATGAACATTGTCAAGTGCAAAATCGATCACCGGCTTGGCGCCGCCGCGTGCGACCGGAAGCCCGCTCTCTCGCGTCCTGGCCCGTCCTGTTGACCCGACGCAACTTGTCCCCGCTTTAGGAGAGACCGAAGTACAAGCCGGGGTATTGACCGAAAATTAACGAGCCCCCCGCAGATCCTCCATCTTACGGAGAAGGCGTCACAATCCGAGAGGTGCTCGCCCTGGTCAAAGCGCCCGGCTCTGCATGAGCGACTGGCACATATGGCGCGATTGGCCGCTGCCACCGCCGGTGGTGCTCGGGCACGGGGCAGGCCGGCATCGTCGTCGAGAATGGGCCGAGAGTAGACGGTACGATTCTGGCCCATTGCGGCGGTTGACGCTACCGCTCCTCTGGGAGGACGGTTCTGGGTGTCGGCACCCAACGACACCCCTCTAGCTGGGGATGCACGACGGCACGGCGCCGGTAAGTTGAATTGTGAACTTATCAGTCAGATGGCGCTCCCCGGCACATTCTCGGAAGAGGCTGTCGGTTCTGCCGAGTAAGTGGTCAAGACCGCGCCGACTTGCCGTTCACCCGACACGCGATCATCGGTGGATAACGACGGAAGGATGATCAGCCCCAGCCCTTGCGGCTCGGCGCAACCGAATATCGATTTCTTATTATTCCTCGCCGATCTCGAGCTGAGAGGAAATCGACCTCGACCACATGATCAGCCGGACATTTTCCGTTTAACGAAATCAACGAGGGCTTCGTGTAGATCACCGATAGAAATGTCACCAGCCTCACCGATTGAGATGTCACGCTCGACAGTCGGCGTGGGGCTTGTCGAGGTGGCGTGGGATGACGGTGATCACGATGAGCCGCAACGAACTGACGCGTCTGCGGGTGTTGA
>DATEQL010000187.1:0-12746 GCA_035272665.1 Allostellaceae bacterium | reverse complement strand
GCTGCCGAGCGGTGACGGAACCATCACGCGGTCCTCCGCGCCGCGCGCAATGCAAGCGTACGTGCCAATAGAAAGCCCAGAAAGGACGACAGCAGTGGCAGCGCCCCGAGTTTCGCCGCCAGGCAGAAGAATACGATCGTGCCGGCAATGCGACCGAGCGTGAGTGCTGCCGCCGCGAGGCGGCCACGAGCGGCGCTGTAAAGGTCTACGGTCCGCCGCAACGCCGCGAAATGAACGAGGCCGACAACCAGCCCGGCGAGCGTTGCGGCAAATGCGAGCGAGACACCGATCATTCCCGATGTATCCTGTTCCACGCCAATGTGCAGCCGAGGGCGAGGCCGGCGACGAGCAATCCCAGCGTCCAAAAGATCCCCGAACCGAACGCACGGTCGAGCCAGCGGCCGGCAAAAATGCCGATCAAGGTCGGCGTCACGATGGTCCAGCCGAGCGCCCCGATCATCGCCAGGTTCTGCCCCACCGATCGCTCGCCTTCGCGCTCCCAACGCTCCCGCCGGCCGCGCCGGAGCCTGACCGCCTCGTCGAGACCCTCGGGGTGATCGGACCGCTCTTCCGTGGGCGGCGGCGTCACGGCGCGAACCCGTCGCCGGGCCCGACCATGGGCGCTGCGGGCATTGTGGGGGCTCTTTCGGCGCGGAGATAACGCGCGATCTGGCGGATTGCCGCGAGGTAGAGGCGCTGCGCGTCGGTGCGGGCCGCCTGCTCCTCGACGAGCTGGCGGCGGAACTTGGCTAGCACCTCGGACTCGAGACGCTCCAGGTCGTCACCCGCAACCGCCTCCGGTGTCGCGATCGCTATCGCGTCACCATCGCGCACTTCGAGCATGCCGCCGCGTACCGCGACATGATGTTCGGCGCCGCGATCGTCCCGCCAGCTCGCCACCGACACCGAGAGCGCCGTCAGGAAATCGGCGTGGCCAGGCAAAATGCCGAACGCGCCGGTATCATCTTCGGCCCGGAGGTGGGCGACATCGCTGGCCTCTATGACGATGGCAAGAGGAGTAGCGATGGTAAGTCTCACGGCGTCCCCGCTTTCGCTGCAGCTTCCCTCTCCCGCGCCTCCTCCAGATCGCCGACCATGTAGAGCGAGCTCTCGGCCCAATCATCGGCTTCGCCATCGAGAATTGCCCTGCAGCCGGTCAGCGTAGCCTCGAGCTCAACCGTGCGGCCCGGCTTCCCCGTGAAAGCCACAGTCACCATAAAGGGCTGGGTCAGAAACCGCATCAAGTGTCGGGCACGCTTGACTGCGGCACGATCGGCCACGCTCAGCTCCTCGATGCCGAGCAAAGCGATGATCTCCTGCAGCTCGCGGTAATGGGCGATGGTTTTGCGAACATCCTGGGCAGTACGGTAATGGGCGTCGCCGACGAGGCGCGGGTCGAGCAGGCTCGAAGTCGAGGCAAGAGGATCGATCGCGGGATACATACCCTCGCTCGCCATGCGGCGCGACAGCACGATCGAAGAGTCGAGGTGGCTGAAGATCTCGGCAACAGCCGGGTCGGTGAAGTCGTCGGCCGGTACATAGACCGCCTGGATCGAGGTGATCGCGGCCCCGGCGACCGAAGCGATGCGCTCCTCGAACTCGGCAATCTCACTGGCCAATGTCGGCTGGTAGCCGACCCGCGACGGCAGCCGGCCGAGCAGTCCCGAAATCTCACCACCAGCCTGGACGAGGCGATAGACGTTGTCGATCAGCAGAAGGACGTTCTCGTGCGCCGCGTCGCGGAAATATTCCGCGATGGCGAGCGCGGTCAGCCCCGCCCGCCAGCGCGCACCGGGCGGCTCGTTCATCTGGCCGAAGACCAGCGCGGTGCGCGCAAGCACGCCTGATTGGCCGAGTTCGAGCAACAGCTCGTGCCCCTCGCGCGACCGCTCGCCGATGCCGGCGAATACCGAGATGCCGGAGTGGCGCTCGACCGTGGTGCGGATCAGCTCCATGATCAGCACGGTCTTGCCGACCCCGGCGCCGCCGAACATCGCGGCCTTCCCGCCCGTAATCAGCGGTGCCAGGAGGTCGATGACTTTGATGCCGGTGTGAAAGATCTGGCGAGCGCCGCTCTGGCGTTCGAGTGCCGGCGCTGGCCCGTGGATGGGCCGGTGCTCGACCTCGGCCGGGAGGGGTGAACCCCGGTCTATTGGCTCGCCGATCACGTTGAGCAGTCGCCCGAGCACCGCATCACCAACCGGTGCGCGGATCGGTGCGCCGAGGGCGCGTGCAGTAGTGCCGCGCCTTAGCCCTGGGGTGCCTCCGAGCGCCACGGCACGCACCATTGCCGGGCCGAGGTGCTGCTGCACCTCCGCGACCAGCGGCGGTCCAATATCCCATTCGATCGCGACGGCCTCATTGATCGCGGGTAGCATTCCACCGCCGAAGACGATGTCGACGACCGAGCCGTGGACCGCGGCAACGTGACCCGACCTCGGAGCAGATTCGAGTGGTTCCATTGAAACAGACATATCTCTTGATTGCTTCATGCGTCCGCTTTTTGAACGCCGCGTTGATCCAGCTCAAGGCAGTGGCGGGAAGCGCCTGTGAGGCTAAATAATCATGGATCGCGCCGATCTCGACAAAATGTCCGAACTCAGCCCGTTCGAGCTGAAGGATACGTTGGTCACGCTCGCTTCCCGTCATTCCGAGCGGCTGATGCTCAACGCAGGCCGCGGAAACCCGAACTTTCTCTCGACGGTGCCGCGCCACGGCTTCTTTCAGCTCGGACTGTTCGCGATGAGCGAGGCAGAACGATACTGCGGCGACATGCGCGAAGGTGTCGGCGGGCTACCCCAGCCGGAGGGGATCGCGGCTCGCTTCGAGACATTCGCTCAGGCCCGACAAGAGACGCCGGGCGTTGCGTTCCTCTCCAGCGCCCTCTCCTATGTCCGCGAGCAACTGGGATTCTCCGATCGCGATTTTCTGCAGGAGCTGGTCGAAGGCGTGCTCGGCTGCAATTATCCTTCACCGGTCCGGATGTTGGCGCATACGGAAGAGATCGTCCGACACTATCTGCGTAAAGAAATGACCGGCGGGCCGGTGCTCGCGGGAAGAATCGACCTGTTCGCGGTCGAGGGTGCGACCGCCGGGATAACATACCTGTTTAACTCATTGCGCCAGAACAAGCTGATCGTACCGCGAGATACGATCGCGATCGGAGTGCCGATCTTCGCCCCCTATATCGAGATCCCGCAACTCAGCGATTATCGCTTGGTCGAACTGGCTGTCGAGGCCGATCCCGAAGCGGGTTGGCAATATCCCGATCGCGAGCTCTATAAACTTCTCGATCCGAAGGTCAAAGCATTCGTTCTGGTCAATCCTGGCAATCCCTCATCCGTCAAGATCGACGAGGCAGGACTCGCCAAGATTTCCGACATCGTCACTGTGGATCGGCGGGATCTGATCATCTTGACCGACGATGTTTATGCCACCTTTGCTGACGACTTCGTCTCGTTGTTTGCTCTGTGCCCGGAAAATACCATTCTCTTATACTCCTTTTCAAAATATTTCGGAGCAACGGGGTGGCGGCTGGGAACGATCGCTCTCCATGAAAACAACGTGTTCGATGCAAAGATCTCGGCATTGCCGGAGCCAGACCGCAAGATGCTCGACGAGCGCTACCGCTCACTCGCGGTCAATCCGCGCGCGTTGAGGTTCATCGACCGCCTAGTCGCGGACAGCCGGAGCGTTGCGCTGAGCCACACCGCCGGGCTGTCGACGCCCCAGCAAGTGCAGATGGCCCTCTTCGCCCTCTTCGCCTTGATGGACCAGCGTGACGCTTACAAAGGCGCGATGAAACGCATGATTCGCAACCGCCATCAGACGCTCTATCGCGAGCTCGGCTTTGACCCTCCGAAGGATCCGAACGCGGTCGGCTATTACACGATCCTCGATCTCGAGGTCCTCGGAGCCCGGCGCTACGGACGCGACTTCGTCGATTGGCTGCTGCGCAACAAGAACCCGCTCGAGATTCTGTTTCGGCTGGCTGAAGAAGGTGGCGTCGTCTTGTTGCCGGGCAAGGGTTTCGGGACACCTCACCCGTCGGCGCGTGTCTCGCTGGCGAACCTCGACGAGGTGGATTGCGCCAGGATCGGACGCATAATCCGGGCGATCATGCAGGAATACGCTGACGAATATCAAACTGCTGGAAGAAATTCTCAGAAAGGGGCATCTCGATGTTCCTGACCGTCTATCTCGTTTTGGTCCTTCTGGCGGCGCTTCCGCTCGCTCGCACGTTCCTGACGGGTAGGGGCGGTCGTCCCCCGGTGATGTTCCTGCACCGCCTTTATCGCGACCTCGCCTACCTCGCGGCTGCCGTTCTCGCCATCATCTGTTTCGAGGCGGCTTTAAACATTTCTCTCCAGAATTACTGGTTCGAGGAGCTCGGCCAGCGCTACCGGTATTGGTTGGCGCTCGGGCTCCGTTTGGGGATCTTTTTCACGGTGCTGGTTTCGGTCGGTGTATTCCTGGGGTTCAACTTGCGGGCGCTGTGCCGGAATTTGCCGGCGGTCCCGCGCAGCGCCCCATGGTTTGCGGCGTTCATTTTTGCCGCACTGGTCGGTTTCGGCGCGGCGACCCTTTGGATCCCGCTGCTGGGCTTTCTGGGAGCGAACGCTACGGGGACCAGTGACCCGGTCTTCGGCAACGATATTTCCTTTTATCTGCTCGTCCTACCTTGGTATGACGCGGTGGTCAGTATCGTCACCACCGTTCTCGTCATCACGATTGCGCTTTGGGCCTTGATCGGCCTCGCGTTTTATCCAAGCTCGGGAAGGCCTTGGCACCAACCCGCCTACCGCCTCGGGTGGCGCGGTCGTCGATCGCTGCGGGTGATCGACACGGTCGATGCGGGTTCCTGGACAGAAAGCGAGACAATCTGGCGAGGATGGCTGCGCCAGGGCATGGCGCTGGCGGCGTTGTTCTGCGTCACAATGGGCGCGGCGCGTTTTCTCGGCCGGTATCACCTCGTCATTGATGGGCACTCGACAGTTGTTGCGGGCGGCTCGTATGCGGACATCTATTTCTGGGTCCCGGCATACGACGTCATTATGGTTTGCTGGTTTGCCGCGGCGTCGATTTTGGCGGTCGCAGCCGCCGTGCCGCGGCTCGGCAACTGGCTCGCGATGCGCCCGTCCCGTTGGGTTCTCCCATGTGGGCTCTTCGCGATCCTTTACGGCGCAGCGGTCATCGTCCCCCTGGCCGTCGAGCAGCTGTATGTCGGCCCGAACCAGATAACCCTCGAGCGGCCGTTTCTCATACGGAGCATCGCCGGCACCCGAGAAGCCTACAATCTAGACGGGCCGTCAGTCGAAGAACGGGAATTCGCCGTCTCGGCCGTGCCGCTCGCCCGCCAGGATCTCGACAAGAATGGACCAACCCTGCAAGACGCGCGCATCTGGGATTGGCGAGCGCTCGAGCCCCAACTCCAGCAGATCCAGGGTCTGCGGCCGTACTACACTTTTGCTGGTGTCGACATCGATCGCTACATCATCGACGACGCCGAGCGCCAGGTCCTGATCACCGCCCGCGAGCTCAACCTCGACAAGCTCCCTGATCAAGCCAAAGTCTGGGTGAACCTCGCGCTCAAATACACCCACGGCTACGGCGCTGTCGCCGTCCCGGTCAATGAAATGGACGGCCGGGGAAATCCGGTACTTTGGGCGCATGATATTCCGATCAAGGCCGTGGGCGACCTCGCCGTGACCCACGGTGCGATCTACTACGGTGCCTTGACGCGGGACCGGGTCTATGTCCGGACCACCGAGAAGGAATTCGACTTTCCGCAGGGCCAGGTGAATGCCGAGACGGTTTATGATGGAAACGGTGGAATTCCGCTTTCCAGCTTCTGGCGCAAGCTCGTCGTCGCCCATGAATTCGATGGGTTGCGGCTCTTCATTTCCGGATATTTTGTCCCCGAAAGCCGGGTGCTGTTGCGCCGGAACATCGTCGAGCGGGTCGAAAGGCTGGCGCCGTTCCTGATCTTCGACCGCGATCCCTATATCGTCGCCGACGGGGACCATTATTCCTATATCATCGATGCCTATACCGCCTCGACGAACTATCCCTATAGCGACGGCTATCACGGCTCGCTCCCACAACTCCACGGCCGGAACTATCTGCGGAACTCCGTCAAGGCGGTCGTCGACGCCTATAACGGCTCGGTGACGTTCTACGTCTTCGACAAGCGCGATCCGATCATCAGGGCTTATTGGCAAATGCTGCCCGGTTTGTTCAAAGACCGAAGCGTGATGCCGGAAAATTTGCAGCACCACATTCGCTATCCCGAGGATTTGTTTACGGTCCAGGCCGAAATGTACGGCACCTACCACATGACCGACCCCATGACCTTTTACAATCGGGAGGATCGCTGGGAGGTGCCGCGTGAGCTCTATCGCGATCGTGAGATCGAAGTAACGCCCTATTACGTGATTACCCAGCTTCCGAATACCGAAAAGCCGGAGTTCCTGCTGATGCTGCCGCTATCGGTGGCGGGGAAGAACCAAATGGCCGGATGGCTCGCCGGTCTTTCGGACGGCGAGAACTATGGCAAGATGGTAGCGTTCCGCTTCCCGAAAGGAACCTTTATTGACGGTCCCGCCCAAGTCGAATCGCGGATCAATTCGGACAGCCGTTTTTCGGGAGATCTGACGCTGTGGGACCAGCACGGCTCGCAGGTGATCCGCGGCAATCTCATTGTGCTGCCGCTCAACGGCAACCAGCTGATCGCAATCGAGCCGGTCTATATCGAAGCCGAGCAGACCAAGATTCCGACGCTCGCCCGGGTGGTGCTGGCGCAGCTGTTGCCCGACGACCGAAAAATCGAGTGGGCGAGGAGCCTCGCCGAAGCCGAGGACCTTCTCGTCGGAGCGCCCGTAAGACGGGCGGTTTCATCTGCCGCGGCGGAAACGGAGGCCAGCAGACTCGATCGCGCGCGCACTGTCTTCGAGGAAATGCAGAAAGAATACGCGTCGGGCAACTTTACCCGCTACGGGGAACTGCTGCAGCAACTCGAAAAACTTCTGGGTTCACCGTAGGAGCCAGTCCGGCAATTTACTCACCAAGTGCGACAGTTGGTCAAAAGGGCGGCTGCGAGGTATTGTCCTCGACGCCGCGCACGCCACGCATGCTTTCTGCGGCCGCCCGTAATGCCTCCCGCTCGACCCTTATTTGCAGCGTCCCCCAAAGCCGGAAGCCACCGTTGCAAACCTCGATCCTCAGGCTTTGCGGATACACCCACCGCTGTTTTCGAGTTCGGCAATCAGCTGGTGTAGATCATCTGGTCCGAGACTTAAACGGCGGACGATTCGATCTGGCGCACCAGAGCCCGAAGGAGGTCGGCGCGGCTAACGATCCCGACCATCTTACCATCACGCATCACCGGGACCCGTTTGATCCGCTTCAGGTCCAAGAGAGCGGCGACCTCCGCCAGCGGCGTGTTCTCGAAGACCCTGATGACATCGGGGCTCATGATGTTCTCAACGCGCTGGCCACGCGACTTCAGATATTCGCACAACAAAACGTAGCTGGACTTGGATGGTGAGCTTTGACCCGAATGGCGGGGCTCGGTCCCGATCTCAACACGCCGGAACAAATCGCCTTCAGTGACGATACCGGTGAGCCGCCCCTCGTCATTGACCACGGGAAGACCACTGATGCCCCGTTCGAGCATCAGCTTCGCGGCTTCGACTACACTCGCCTTGGACCATATGGTCACGACATTCGGCGTCATGACGTCGACGGCTTTCATCTCTTTCTCCTCTGTGGCGACAGGGTCGTTCATCGACAGTGTTCGCTGCAGCCCCAAGCTTGGCCGAGAATGAGCCGTCGAGTCTCGCTCCTCCTTGATGCAGATCAACTCGGCGATGCGGTTGCGGGGAAGGCGCTTCCAGGCCCCGAGCTGGGCAATGGCTATTTCACCAAGGTGACCGGGACCTGGGCCAGTCTGACCACCTTGGTAGCGACAGAGCCGAGCAACAGGTTGCCGAGGCTGCCGAGACCGCGCGTGCCCATGACGATTTGATAGGCGCCGACCTCGCGTGCGACGCGGTCGATGGTCTCGGCCGGCGAACCGAGTTCGGCCCGCGCAACGAACTTCGCCTGTGCTTTGCGGCAGAGCGTTATCGCTCTGCGCAGGGCGGTCCGGGACTGCCGCGCCGCGAGCTGCCGATCGACCTCGACCGTCATGACTGCGGAAATGTCCGATATGTCGAGCGTCTGCAGGTTCTGCGCATTGACGGGGACGATCTCGGACTCGGGTCGCCCGGCAACCAGCGACAGGGCCTGGGCGACGGCGCGGTTGGCCGGTGCCGAACCATCCCACCGGGACGACAATCCGAAGCGGTGCCTCCAACGAGGTCACATTTTGCTGTCGCTCACGGCAGCGCAGCCAAGGCGCGCAACAGGTCGGCGCGGCTGACGATGCCAATAATACGGCCATCGCGGACGACCGGCACCCGCTTGATGCGGTGAGCGGCGAGGAGACGCGCTATCTCGCCGACCTCCGTTTCCTCGCCCACTGTGACGACCGGCGCCGACATGATGTCGCGCGCCGTCCGCTCCGGATCGCGCAGGCTTGCCAGAAAATCGGCACTGAGCTGTTCGCCTTCGGCGAGAAGCACCAACCACCAGTCGCGGCGCGCCGCGCGCGCCGCCTCGTCGCGACCGATCAGATCGCCCTCGCTGACCATTCCAACGGGCGCCCCATCGCTATCTACAACGGGCATTGCGCTGATCCCGTTGTCGAGCAGCAACCGAGCGACCTGGGATGTCGGCGTATCGGGACGCACCGACACGACGGCATCGGTCATGACATCACTTGCCTTCATCCGCTCTCGTCCTTTTCACTTAGCCGCTGCACTACGCAGATCTGGATTACTGCAGCGCCACGGCGCGCCAGTCCGACGGGCAGGCGCCCACATAAGGGTGGTATTGCTGGTAGGCATCGCACCATTACCATTAGCCCGAAGCCTCCTCCCCCGGGCACCCGGCTGTCCGCCGGAGGGCGAGGCCGCTATCCTCGGCCAAGCAAGTGATTGATAACGACAGTGCGCCGGCAAGGATCGCAAGGAGTCGGCCCCGAGGATCGAGATTACTTTTGAAAAATACGCCGACTTCGGCTCCCGAGGTTGATCCATGTCAAATGCCAGCATCGCCGGAATCGCCATGAGCGTCCCCTTCTCCACGGGCATCGCCCTCGTCTTCGGTTAGGGGCGTCCATCTCGGCGACCGCGATCGCCGGTGGGTTCATATTCGCCTCCGCACTCGGTAGTTTTCTGGCTACTGCCCTGCAGAAAAGCCGTCCGTTTCGATCCGATCGAGGCGCTGGGCAACGAGTGAGGCGAATTCAAAGGCCACATGCGGGATTGACCTGAATCAAGGTGTTGCGCAGCGCTCCCCCTTAAACGAGGCCGCTCACGAAGGTGGAAGGACAAACAAAATGATTCGTACGATCCTTGTGCCGCTGACTGCGGAGCTGTCGGGCGAAACGCTTTTGGAAACCGCTCTCGTATTGGCAAAACGAGTGAATGCACACATTCGCGCGCTGTTCATCCTTCCCGACCCGGATGCCGCTCTTGCCTACCTTCCTGATGTGACTCTCGCTGCCGGGTTGACGCGCGAGGTAATCGAGCGGGAGACGCAGGAAGCGGCTGTCAAGGAGAAGCAGCGCTTCATCGACTGGCGAACCCGCAACAACCTTCCCGAAACCGCGGACGGGCGTCTCGATACCTGCTTTGCGACCTGGGCAGAGCAAACGGGCGAGATCGAGGCGGTGGTGACGCGCCGCGGGCGCCTCAGCGACCTGATCGTCGTGCCGAGGCCCGCGCCCGGGTCCGTCCAGGCGCAACGTTGCTTCGACGCCGCGGTCTTCGGCAGCGCACATCCGACGCTGGTGGTCAACGAGAAGCTGCCTTTCGACATGACCGGCCATGTCATGATCGCCTGGAACGGCAGCCTCGAGGCAAGCCGCGCAGTGCTTGGAGCCATGCCGCTGCTGCATCTTGCCGGTCGCGTGTCGATCTTTGCCGCGCCCCAATATGACGTCGAGGATGTCGATCCTGCCGATCTGGCGGACTCTCTTTCCTGGCACGGTATTCGAGCGCATTCGGTGGTGGGTCCCAAGGACGAGCACGCCACCGGCGCGGCCCTGGTTTCCGCCGCGGCCGAGCAGCAAGCGACGCTGATCGTAATGGGCGCTTACACCCACAGTCGGCTACGACAAAGCTTTCTCGGCGGCGTGACGAGGCATCTCCTCGCCCACGCTCCGGTTCCACTGCTGATGAGCCATTGAACAGCGCGAAATTCGGTTGTTGCGGCATTCGCCGCCTGTGGTCGAAGCATGGAGCCGATTATTGTGGGCGTCGAGCTGACGCGGCGGATACCTTGCGCGACAAGCTTCCTTTGTGTTGATCGCGAAAGGGTGTCCGGCGATCATAGTCCGTTTTCCCACATCACGGGTTAACGGTGCCGACGCACGGCGGAAGCGATATCCTTGTGCCCGCGACGGGCCCCACAAAGCGCCGGTACCGGAGGATGAGTGAAACCGTCGATCGACTGCTCGGGGCCAGAAACGTGGCCGAGTTATGATGCCGCGGCTTGGTCGTGCGGCGACGCTCGCCTGCGCTCTCGCTGCAACGGGCTTCAGCGCGGCGGCACAGGAAGGCGATATCGCGACCGGCCATACCTTTGCGCGCGAGGCTTGCAAAATGTGCCATGTTGTCGAGCCGGAAGAAGAGGCGCCGCGAACCCTCGACATCGCCCCGGCTTTTCGCGCCATCGCGAACACCCCCGGGATGACGGCGATGGCCCTCCGCGTCTTTCTGACGAGTTCCCACCCGAAGATGCCGAACCTGATCCTCAAGCCTGGTCAGACCGCGGATGTCATCACCTATATCCTCAGTCTGCGCGACCGTCCCTGATTCGCCGTCAGGATGATTCCCGAAGGAGCTTGCGGTCGTGAATAATCGATCGATCATCCTGATCGCGGTGGCAGCTGCACTCGCGGTGCCGAGCCTCGCGCCCGCACAGCGGCAACATGCTGCTGCCCTTGGCGATCTGATGACCGCCTTCGTGCAACCGCGCCACATCAAGATCGGTCTGGCCGGAGCCGAACGGAACTGGCCCTATGCCGCCTACGAACTCGATCAGTTGCGCGAAACTCTCGCCGACGTCGCCGAGATCCTGCCGAACTATCGGGATCTGTCGATCCCCGATATGATCACGACGACGGTCAAGGAGCCGCTGGCTGAACTCGACCGGGCCATCAAGGCCGAGGACAGCAACCAGTTCGCTGCGGCCTACGGCCGACTAACCGCAGCGTGCAACGCCTGCCACCGGAGCTACGATCGGGGGGCGATCGTGATCCAGCCGGCGACGGTCGCCGCTTTTCCGGATCAGGATTTCCGCCCGACTACGAAATGAACGGCGCTGCCGTCATTCCCTCAGATGACCGGGCCACCAGGCCATGCCTGGCGGGTATCGGCCGGAACGGATCTTCCTGGAGCGGTTGCGCTGGATCAATCCCCGGCGGTCCTCCGTCGCCTATGATTGTGTTGTACCCACAAGGGAAAAATTCGATGCAGCTTCCTCTTCAAATCACCTTTCGGCACATGGATACCTCGGACGCGGTCGCGGCACGCATACGTGAACGGGCGGAGGAGCTCGAACGGTTCTTCGATCGCATCACGTCATGCCGCGTCGTCGTCGAATGCCAGCATCCGCGCCACCAGCAGGGCAATTTGTTCCAGGTTCGTGTCCACCTGAACGTCCCCGGTCACGAGATCGTCGTTGGCCGTGATCCCGCGGCGCACCATGCGCATGAGGATGTCTATGTCGCGATCCGCGATGCTTTCGATACTACCCGCCGGCTGCTCGAGGATCACGTTCGCGAGGCTCGCGGGGATGTCAAGATGCACACCGTGCCCGATCACGGACGGGTCGCGCGGCTCCTTCCCGAGCAGAATTGCGGCTTCATCCTGAGCGCCGATGGCAACGAGGTCTATTTCCACCGCAACAGCGTTACGAACGGAGGGTTCGACAAGCTCGCCGTGGGCGATGAAGTGCGTTTTGTCGCGCAGCATTCCGAGAGCGCCGAAGGCCCGCAGGCCAGCACCGTGGTCCCGCTCGGCAAGCACCACCTGCCGCAGACCGAAGCGGTCCGCGCGTGATCCGGAGGACGGGTTTGATGAAGCAAATTGCACGACCTGCTACCGCCGCCGAGATTACCGAGATCGTCGGTCCGCTCGATGACCCGGTCCTGATCAGGATCGTGGAGACCGAAGCGACCCCCGCCGAGGTGCTCGAAGCCTTCACCTGGGCGACCGCGGACGATCAGATCGGCACCGAGCTTGAACACGGGCCGCGCGGCGTCGTCGCCCGGGTTTACGAGATCCTCAAGCGCGAGGAACCGGAACCCGACGAGCGCAGGTGAGTTTCGTATGGCGATAGGCCGGCGCAGACTGCCTTTCCCCTGCCGGCAGGGGAAAAACGCTTTTTAGCCGCTAAAACGGGGCGTTTTGGCGTTAGAATCCTCTTGTATATCAGAGACTTGTATGTGATTAGGCCGAACCTAACGGCAGCGGAATTCCGGCCGAAAAAACGAGGTTGTCAGCGGATTGGCAGGGAATTCGCCAGCATGTTTCGTACATGTGTATTTCGCATAAAAACTTACTAAATAATTGATATCTAAATACGCAACAAACATATAAGCGCACGCTCGACCTTCGCAAGGGGGCATCTCCCAA
>DATEQL010000186.1:0-7716 GCA_035272665.1 Allostellaceae bacterium | reverse complement strand
GGCCCGACAGAGATATTCCCACCAGTCGGCGCCATGTCACCGCGCCACGCCCGTCTCTGTCGACCGCGCCGCCTCCCCCACCCCGCACGCCCGCGGGAAAAGCCCGGCTTCTCGACGTGGGAGGGCGAAATCCCGCGAGACACGGACTGTTTGCTGGAGGGAGCGGGATTCGAACCCTCGGTCCCCCGTAAGAGAGTCGACGTTTTTCGAGACTACCGCCGCTTGACCACTCCGGCAATTCCCCTTCCGCGACAGAGACCCGGTTCCCTTCGCGATAGCGACCAACGGGGGAATCCTTGTCCCTCCGCCAGCTAGTCTGTCGCAGAAGTGAAATTCCGCGGCTGCAGGCGAAGAGTCCCTACTTTTCCTCGCCGCGCAGTTCGCGCTGTTCTACCCGGTTGTGATCGGCACGGCGCTCGGCATGATGCGCGCGAACACCGAGCGCTCCTTCTTTCTGCGTCGCCGGTCGAAGCCGGCGGCCGCACCGAGCGGCTGTGGCGCTTCTCGGTATTCGCCGCTATGGTTCCTCCCATGGCAACTCTCGGCGATGTGGCTCGGCGGGCTGGTGTCTCCGCCGCCTCGGTTTCGCGCGTCCTCAATCATCCGGCGAAGGTGAGCCCAGAGGTTCGCGACCGTGTTATGCGCGCGATGGGCGAGTTCGGCTATGTCCGCGACGGGGCCGCGCGAGCGCTGGCTTCGCGCCATTCCCTCACCATCGGCAATGTCGTACCGACGCTCGGGATCGGCATCTTCGCGGCTGGCGTCGCGGCGCTGCAAAGACGGTTGGAGGAATTCGGCTACCAGCTTCTAGTCGCTGCCAACGACTATGACGAGGCAAAGGAAGCGCGGCAAGTCCGCGCGCTCATCGAGCGCGGCGTCGACGGCGTCGCGCTGGTCGGCCAGCGACATGCGCCCGAGATCTACCAGCTGCTGCGATCGCGCAAGCTTCCTTATGTCAATACCTACCAATTCGACGCGCAGAACCCGCATCCCTGCATCGGCTTCGACAACCGGGCCGGCACCTTCAACCTGACTCGGTATCTCATCGATCTGGGGCATCGCGACTTCGGCATCGTCACCGCCCCGCCCAGCCTCAATGACCGGATCGCGGCGCGATTGACGGGGATCCTTGACTGCCTCGATGATCGCGGCATCGCGGCGTCTGGGCGGCATATCGTGGAGGTGGCAGCGCAGACCATCGTCGAGGGCCGCGGCGCGACACGGGCGCTGCTCACCGCGCACCCAGAGCTGACCGCGATCTATTGCACCACGGACACTCTCGCCATCGGTGCGCTCTGCGAGTGCCGGGTGCTCGGCTTCCGCGTGCCGGGGGATGTCTCGCTCGCGGGTTTCTCCGATCTCGAGATCGTCTCCCAGCTCGACCCGCCGCTGAGCACCGTCCACATCCCAACCGATCAGATCGGGACGCGCATCGCCGATTTCCTCATTGACCGCATCAGCGGCAGAACCGGTCCGGAGAAGATCGAGATCGAGGCCAACGTCATCATCCGGCAATCGACCGGCCCGGTGCGCGGCGCGATTCGGTCCGAGCGTCCGCGCCGGGCGATCTGACCCGGACGGGTTGTGGAAACTTGACTCGCGATCGCATGCTGGCTAGTGTGAAAGCGCTATCATTTTCTTAAATCAATGACTTACAAAAAACGATAGCCTGACAGGAGGAGAGCCAATGAAGATCGGCTTGAGATTGATGATGCTTGCGATGCTGGTCGCCATGCCGGCGATGCTGGTGGCAGCGCCGGCGCGTGCCGAAAGCACGCTCGACAAGATCCTCAAGGAGAAGAAGATCCGGGTCGCCATCGATGTCGGCAATCCGCCCTTCGGCATCCTCGACAAGGACGGCCAGCCCGACGGCTCGGATGTCGCCATCGCCCGCCAGATGGCGAAGGACATGGGCGTCGAGCTCGAATTCGTGCAAGTCCCCTCGACCGGCCGCATCCCGGCGCTGCTGGCGGGCCGCGCCGATGTCACTATCGCCTCGATCTCCGTGACCACCGACCGGGCCAAGACGGTGATGTACTGCAACCCGAACGGGGCATTGCAGATCGTCATCTTCGGGCCCAAGGGTGTCGCGATCAAGACGCCCGCCGATCTCGTCGGCAAGCGCATCGGCATTACCCGTGCGACGCTCGAGGAGGCGACCGTGCCTAAGATGGCGCCGCAAGGGACCAATATCGTCTGGTTCGACGATATCAGCGCGACGATCCAGGCAATGCTGTCGGGGCAAGTCGACGCGGTGGCGATGACCTCCTTCGCCGGAAAGACCGTGGCGGACGGCAATCCGGACAAGCAGATCGAGACGAAATTGCCCGTGACGACGGCGTTTTACGGCCCCATCGTGCGGCCCGGCGATTTCGAGCTCCGCCAGTGGATCAATACTTGGCTCTTCCTCAATACCCAGAACGGCACCCTCGCCTCCCTCTACAAGAAGTACACCGGTCTCGACCTGCCGCCCTTGCCGGTGTTCTGACCCAGCCGCAGCGCTGCCGCATGGATCGGACGCGGCGCACGGCCGCGCCAACCGGCGTCGGCGGCGACTCGGCTGACCGGAGCGCGCCGGCGTGAATTACGTCTTTCAATTCAACGTCGTATGGGACCATTTACCGGAGCTCTTGGAGGGCGCGTTGCTCACCATTCAGCTCTCCGCCACGGCGATGGCTCTGGGGCTCCTCGTCGCAATCGTCTGCGCCTACGGCAAGTCGGCGGGGCCGCCTCCAGTGCGCTGGCTGGTGGCGGCCTACGTCGAGCTGATCCGCAACACACCCTTTTTGGTCCAGATCTTCATCTTCTATTTCTCGCTGCCGGTGATCGGGATCCGCCTCACCGCCAACACCGCGGCACTCGTCGCGATGACGGTCAACCTCGGCGCCTATGCCGCCGAGATCGTCCGTGCCGGCATCGAGGCGATCCCGCATGGTCAGGTCGAAGCGGCTCGCGCGCTCGGCCTCAAGCGCCTGCAGATCTTCCGCTTCATCATCATCTTCCCGGCACTGAAGACGGTCTACCCGGCCCTCGCCAGCCAGTTCATCCTCTTAATGCTGAGTTCGAGCGTGGTCTCGACTATCTCGGCGGTCGAGCTGACGGCGATCACCAATTCACTGGCATCGACCACCTTCCGATCCTTCGAGTTCTACTTTGTGGCGACCGGCCTTTACCTCGCCATGGCGCTAGGCTTCAGAGCCGGCCTCGGCGCCATCTATTGGGCCGTGTTCCAGCGCGGCCGGACGGCGTGAGATAGCGATGGGGCGCAGCTTCGGAACCGGGGAGTTTCTCTTTCTCCTTAAGGCGATCCCCTCGACCTTGCTGCTGTCGCTCGGCGCTCTCGCCGGCGGCGCGATCGTCGGCCTCTTCGTTGCGATCCTACGGATTGTCCCGTCCCGACCCTTGCGATGGCTCGCCACCAGCTACATCGGGCTGTTCCAAGGGACGCCGGTGCTGATGCAGCTCTTCGTCACCTATTACGGCCTCGCCGTCCTGTTCAAGATCCAGGTCGATGCCTGGCCGGCCGTGCTGCTCGCCTTCTCGCTCTATTCGGGCGCCTTTCTCGGCGAGATCTGGCGCGGCTCGATCGAAGCCATTCCGCGGGCGCAATGGGAGGCCGCGGAATGCCTCTCGCTCGGCTTTCCCAAGCAGCTCTGGTACGTCATCCTGCTGCAAGCGGCGCGCATCTCGATCCCGCCGACGGTCGGCTTCGCGGTCCAGCTGATCAAGAACACCTCGATCGCGGCGATCATCGGTTTTGTGGAGCTCACCCGCGCCGGGCAGCTGATGACCAACGCGACCTTCGAGCCGATGATCGTCTATCCGATCGTGGCGGCGCTCTATTTCATCTTGTGCTGGCCGCTTTCACTAGTGGCCCAGACCCTCGAAAGGCATATCGATGCCGCTCTTGGCATTAAACAGCATTTCTAAGCGCTTTGGCGCGCATCAGGCGCTCGCGGAGGTGTCGCTTGCGGTCGAACCCGGCGAGGTCGTGGCGATCATCGGACGCAGCGGCTCGGGAAAGAGCACCCTGCTGCGCTGCATCAACGGGCTGGAATGGCCGGACAGCGGCACCATCGAGTTCGACGGCAAGGCGTTCGAGCCGACGCCGCCACGGCTCAAGGCATTGCGCCGCGAGATCGGCATCGTCTTCCAGAGCTACAATCTTTTTCCCCATCTCTGCGTCGAGCGGAACATCACGCTGGGCCCGACCGCGGCCAAGGGCATGACGCGTGCCGCGGCGCGCGAGCTCGCCCGCAAGGTGCTGCGGATGGTCGATCTCGAAGACAAGATCGCGGCTTATCCGCAGCAGCTTTCCGGCGGCCAGCAGCAGCGCGTCGCGATTGCCCGCGCGCTCGCGATGGAACCGCGCCTGGTGCTGTTCGACGAGATCACCGCGGCCCTCGATCCTGAGCTGATCGGCGAGGTCGTCCGGGTCCTCGACAAACTGGCACGCGAAGGCATGACGATGGTGCTAGTCACCCACGAGATGGGTTTCGCGCGGCGCAGCGCCGACACGATCGTCTTCATTCATCAGGGGCGCATCTGGGAGAAGGGCCCGCCCGCAAAGCTGTTCGGCGACCCCGCGACCGCCGAGCTCGCCTCCTTCATCGACGCGATCCTTTCCGTCGATCCGTCAGCGAGGCGGCGCGTCGGATGATCGCATCTGTGCGGACAGCGCCCACATGCAGCACCACCGGTACCCGAGCCCTCTCCTGAGGCCAAGACAGAGCGGAGTAGAGAAGAGGAAAACGGTTCGCTGACTACAATCGTCGTCCAGGCCCGGCGTCGGCAGACACCGTCCAGCCGGGCTCGGTCGCAACCGTCGAGGAACGGTTCGGACAGGCGCTTCCAGCGCCGGCGAAAGCTCTCTCCGCTTGCCGCCTTCTGGCACACCGAGGTCAGCCCGCTAAACCGGGTGATCAATGTGCGATCGAACTCGGCATAGGCGAACGGGGAAGCGCCGCGTGGCGTCCAGGTGAGGGGGCAGGGTCCGCAGTCTCACGCCGATTATCGTGTCGCGCGCGCCCGGGCGCAGCGAGCTCATCGTAGATGGGGGACCGAGGGTTCGAATCTCGCTTCCTCCACCGGCGAGTCCGCCTCCCTTGCGGAGTTTGCCATTCGGGGAGGCCACCAACGGCCGGCCGCCATTTCAGTCGTTGCCATCGGACGTTCTCCCCCCATGCTGTTTTTTTTGCATCCGGAGCCGATGTTCGCTGGCTGGCCAGGATATGAGTAATTTCCGAGCCTGTTCCATTATGTTCGATTGTCCTAGCGTCGGTTCGGGTAGTTTTGACGCATTCCACCTCCGACCCATAGAAAAGCCGTCTCCTTCCAAGTACGGGCTGCCCATCTTTGATTAAATGAACAATGACAATCAGCAACGGTACATGAAATGGACAGCGTAACGGAACATCGGGCAATCGTCGATACACACCGGCACCCGATCGGACCCAAGCTCGCAGCCAAGATGGCAGCGTCAGGCCTGTACGACCCGAAGCAAGAATTCCCGCAGGCCAACGATAAGGACTTAATCTGCTATCGCGAGTTTTTCGATTTGGACTACGCCATGCCCAAGCAGCGCGAGGGCGGCGTCACTCTCAGCCTTGCCAGCAATGGCGGCGAGGTGGAATGGTTTGCGCGGGACCTACTTCAAGTCAGCACGGGCGACGCCCTCAAGATCCTGAACGACGAATACCTGGAGATCAGGGATCGCTATCCCGGCGAGTTCGCGCTGATGGCCAACGCACACGCGCTCGAAGAGGCTTGTCGGCCGATTGTCGAGGACATGATCAGCCAGGGCGGCGCCAAGGCGATCGCGGTGGCGTCCAGCTACGGCGACGGTTCGGAGCGCGCTTTCCTCGACAGCCCCAAGGCTGAATGGTTATGGGAGTTTGCGGAAGCGAATGACATCGTGGTCCACATTCATCCACCGATGCTGTCGGTCGGGCATGAGACGCTCATGCAATACCGCCTTAACGAGGCGGTCGGCCGCCCCTTCGACTCGACCGTAAACGGTGCCCGGATGATCGGTTCCGGCGTGTTTGACCGCCACCCAAAGCTACAGGTGCTGATCGTTCACATGGGCGGGGAACTCGCATCGGTCCTTGGACGCCTCGAATTCACTTGGCACCTCAACTACAATGGAGTCCGCAACCCGCCGGCCGGCCGGCCTTACAAGAACAAGCGGACGCCATCCGACTACTTCAAGACCAACATCCTGGTCGACTGCATGGGGTTCAACCCGATCGGACTGCGCGCCGCGGTGGAAATGTGCGGTGCAGACCGAGTGGTGTTCGGCTCCGATTACGGTCCGGTGCCTTACGGGATCGAGGAGCATGTCCGGATCGTCGAGGACGTGCTTCCGAGCCCGGCTGAGCGCCAACAGGTGTTCTGGAAGACAAGCAACAGAATATTCCGCCTGGGCTTGGTCGATACCGATCTCATCGACCCCGCTGTTCACCAATCTCGGAGGTCAGCCTAGAGCGTGATCCGATCGGATTGAATCAGATTTACCGGCCGAATTACGCTCTAGCCCTTTGTTTTGGCGAGCATCTTTATCCGGCGGGTGCACGCTCACTACTTATGTAAGGAAAGTTCATGGCGAAAACTGGGGTCATCAGCGCATCCTTGCGCACCGAGCCGCACTCCGCCCAGTCGGCTAACTCGCAGCCCGAACCCAACGACGCCTTTGTCGACCTCCACGACTTTGTCTTTGGCGATGGCGAGAATCTGGCCTCGCTGAAGCTGCACTATCTGACCCTAGGAACGCCGCGTCGCGACGCGAGTGGCGCAATCGCCAATGGGGTTCTGCTGCTTCACGGCACCGCGGGATCGGCTGCCGACTTCGCGCAGGCCGCTTTCTTCGATGCGCTTTACGGTGCCGGGGAGCCGCTCGACCTTAGCCGATATTTTCTTGTGATCCCGGACGCTATCGGCGCTGGGGACTCAAGCAAACCATCGGACGGATTGCACGCCCATTTCCCTCATTACCGCTACAAGGATCAAGTTCGGGCGCAGCATCTACTTCTTGAGCGGATAGGCATAAAGCACCTGAAGCTAGTGCTTGGGACGTCGATGGGAGGCATGCAGACCTGGCTTTGGGGTGAGATGTTCCCGAACGACATGGATTGCCTCGTGGCGATCGCCAGTACGCCTGCTGCGATTAGTGGAAGGAACATGATATGGCGCGAGATGATCAGCCAAGCCATTCGTAGCGGCATTTGGAATCCGCTCGGCCGCGTCTTCGATGCCTTCGGCTTCGGCCGCTGCATGTGGGGCACCGACTGGACCCGCGCGGTCGGAATGTTAATCTACGAACAAGGGGTCGAAGCGTTTCGGGTTTCCGACCGCCTCTCGGACAGCGACCGAGCCGCACTTATGGGTGAAACTCTCCAGCGGATTTATAGCTGGCCGCCGGCTCAAGCCTGATCCGCGCTCAAGCTTTTATAGGAAAGTGTCAGGGACAGCGGCGCCGGCAGACCTGAGACCGGTGCTGTCAAATCCCCAGACGAACAAGGTGGTTTTCTGGGTACCGCAGTCCGCTCGCCGCGTCCGGCGTAAACACCTTGAGCAGTGCGGCTTCGGTATCGGCCGAGATTTTAAGCGATACCGCGGCGGCGTTTTCGTCGAGCCGGTGTCGATGGCTGGTGCCGGGAATCGGAACGATATACGGCGCCCGCGACAACACCCACGCGAGCGCCAGCTGGGCCGGGG
>DATEQL010000185.1:0-8497 GCA_035272665.1 Allostellaceae bacterium | reverse complement strand
GCATCCGAAACCCTTTCCGCAAGCGGGCGTTCCCAGTCGGTTACGCGGTTGACGGCGCGTCCTCGAGGGTCGAGAGGTCGCCTTCCGGCAGGCCGAGCTCGCGGGCGCGCAGCAGGCGGCGCATGATCTTGCCGCTGCGCGTGCGCGGCAGATTGGCGCTGAAGGCGATCTCCTTCGGCGCCACGGCCGGGCCGAGACGCTTCCGCGCATGGCCCAATAGCTCGCGGGCGAGAGGTTCGCCCGCAACGTAGCCGGGCTTGAGGCTGATGAAGGCCTTGACGATCTCGCCGGCCACCGGGTCCGGTTTGCCGATGACCCCGGCCTCGGCAACGGCGGGATGCTCCATCAGCGCGCTCTCGACCTCGAACGGGCCGATCAGGTGGCCGGCCGATTTGATCACGTCGTCGGCGCGGCCGACGAACCAGAAATAACCGTCGGCGTCGCGCATCGCGAGATCGCCGGTCAAGTACCAGCCGTCGGCAAAGCACTTCGCATAGCGCTCGGGTTCGCCCAAGTAGCCGCGGAACATCGACGGCCAACCGGGGCGCAGGGCGAGCTCACCGGCGGTCATCGGCTGCTCGATACGGCGGACGGTACCGTCGGCTCGGCGGGAGACGATCGCCGCATCGATGCCAGGCAGTTCGCGCCCCATGGATCCGGGCTTGATGTCCATCGCCGGGAAATTGGCGATCATGATGCCGCCGGTCTCGGTCTGCCACCAATTGTCGTGAAACGGCCGGCCGTAGACGCGGTTGCTCCATACCACCGCTTCGGGGTTGAGCGGCTCGCCGACGCTGGCGAGAAACCGCAGTCGCGACAGATCGTATTTCCGCGCGACCTCCTCCCCGGTCTTCATCAGCATGCGGATCGCGGTCGGCGCGGTGTACCAGACAGTGACCCGCTCGTCCTGGAGAATGCGGTACCAGCGCTCGGCGTCGAACTCGGCCTCGTCGACGATCATCGTGACGCCATTGGTAAGCGGCGCGATGATGCCATAGGACGTGCCGGTCACCCAGCCGGGATCGGCGGTGCACCAGAACACGTCATCGGCGTGCAGATCGAGCGCGTAGCGGCCGGTCACATGATGGGCGAGAACGGCCTCGTGGACGTGCATCGCGCCCTTTGGCCGGCCAGTAGTGCCGCTGGTGAAGTGCAACAGTGCAAGGTCTTCAGGCTCAGTGGCGGCGAGGTGCGGCTCGTCACTGGATCTCGCCATCGCCTCATGGAAGTCGATCGTGCCTTCGACCCGCTGGGCTTGGCCGCGATCGATCAGCAGGACATGCTGCAATCCGGGCAACTCGTGGCGCCAATCGGCGACTTTGCGCCGGTAGAAGGCGGCAGTTGTGACCAGCACCTTTGCTTCACCGATCGCCATCCGGGTGCGCACCGGCTCGGGACCGAAGGCCGAGAACAGCGGCGAGAAAACGCTGCCGTTGCGCAATGTCCCGAGCGCCGCGATGTAAAGCTCGGGAACCCGCCCGAGCAGGCTGAACACCCGCTCGTCCCTGCCGACACCCAGATCGTGCAGCAGATTGGCGAAGCGGCAACTGAGCGCCAGAAGCTCGCAATAGGTGATGTCGCGTTTCTCACCGTTCTTGCCGAGCCAGCGCAGCGCAACCTGGTCGCTGTCCCCCTCGGCGATGTGGCGGTCGAGCGCGTGGTAGGCGATGTTTAGCCCGCCGGGCATCGCCAGCTCGGCGCGCACCTCCTTCCACGTAAACGCCTCCCGCACCGCGTCATAGTCGCGCAGATTGGGCAAAAGGCACTCATCGGCCGCTTGTTTCCTGATGATATCCCAGGACACGTGTTTCTCCTCGCGAGGAGCGACAGGAAACTGCAACGCCGAACGGGGGGCATTGACCTGCATCAATTGAGGAGCGCAGCCCGCAGCCGAGAAGCGAGGCGCGGCGACCTCAGCCTCGCTTGCGCGGCTTCAACGACATGATGTAGCCGACGATGTCGTCCATTTGATCGGGCGTGAAGGTGATGTGCGGCATCGTTTCGTGCGGCGAGCGCAGCAGCGCGCGGAGGGAATATTCGGTAATCGAGGGCTCCGCTGCCAATTCCGGAAATGTCGGGGCCGCCAGGTTCGGCGAAAGACGGTCTGTACGAATCCCGTGACACTCGGCGCACCATTTCTCGGCCAATGTCTTCCCGGCCGCAGGATCGGCCGGCGCATCCGTCGGAGCCGACAACATGATCGAGAGCGCCGCAGCCAAACCGGCGCAAATGTCCGTTCGCTTGCTCATGGGTGGTTCCGGGTCAACGTTCGAGATGCTGCGCCGTGCGGGTCGCGATCGCGAGGTATTCGGCGGCCCGCTTCGGCCATTTGGTCCGGTCGCGGACCGGTGATTCCTGAAGGTGGAGTATAGCAATGCGGGCACGTATCAAGGCCCCGATTGTCTTGTAGAAATTGATCAGCACGGGCGCCGGGTAATCGTTCGTCCGCAGGCTATAGCGGCGGAACAAGACCCGCCCAATGCTATGGGTAGCCATCCTTTCGCATTCCATCGTCAAAAAGGCGAGTTCGTGCACCGGGTCGAGGAACCGTAGGTCGGCCCGGAATTCGAGGCAATCGATGATCTGCGGCACGGGCCCGAGACAGATGTGCTCGGGACGAAGATCGCCGTGCCCTTCCACCAACCGGCCTTCGTCGAGTCGCTGGAGCAGCAGGTGTTTGCGGCGGTAGACGAAGGCCTCGATTCGGCGCACGACGTATTTCGTCGGGTGCTGCAGCTCGGGACCGCCGCTGGACTGTAACGCGTACCGACTGTCACGGCATTCGGCGCGGATGCGGGCGAGATAGGCTGGCGGCGGGATATTGACCCGCCGAGCGGTGGCGAAGAAGCGGGCGAGGCGGTCGGCGAGAGCATAGATGTCGGCACTATGCCAATCCTCACGGGCGAGCCGGTGGTCCAGCATGCGCCCGGCCGGCAGGCGGACCATCTTGACCAACCAGTCGATGACGACGCCAGACCCCGCAATCGCGAGATCGCGCCCGGCCTCTAGGGTTAGCGGCACCACCCCGAGATAGACATCGCGGGCCAAGCGACGGTTGAGCCGCACCTCTGCTTCGGCATTGCGCCGCCGGGCTTCGGATGACGAGAAGTCGAAGCCCTCGCCGGGCAGCGGTTTCTTCAGCTTGTAGACGTGCCGGTCGGTCAGAAATACCCAGGAGAAATGAGTTTCGATCCGCTCGACCCGGCTCGGCCGCTCGGCATAGGCCGCCGACGTTCCAAGGAACGCCACCTTGCGGTCGATGCCGATCTCCCGCTGCGCCGGTCCTTGGCAATTTGACATTCGGCGCTCATTCACGCCGATCGGCGATCGAGCGCCGCTGCCAGCTCGCGTAAAGGTTCCCCGATCTCGACGGGGTAATGGTAGGCTTCGAGCCCCGCGAGCGGTCGGGGAAGCCGCGTTAGCTGATCTGTGGCGCGGACGCGGCTCGCCCTCAGGTCCGGGAGGTCGGGAAGGCGCCGCCCGCCGCGCATCACCGGGCGGAGCAGCGGGTCCCCCTCATACCGCTCGCCGGCGAGCGAAACCAAGTCACGCGCGAACCTGGCGCGCTCGTCATACCATCGCCAGACCTGCTTGCGACCAGGCCAGGTCGCCTTCCCCTCCGAGCGTTTGCGCCGTGCGGTCCCGGCATACTCCTGGAGCTTGTAGGCGCAATCGAGCGCCGGAGCGTCAGACGAGGTGGTCAGGCTGGTGCCGACACCGTAGGAATCGATCGGCGCACCGGCGCGCGACAGTGCCAGCAGCGCATCCTCGTCGAGACCACCGCTAGCAACTATCTTGACGGCCTGCAGCCCCCCCTCGTCGAGGATCCGGCGAACTCTTGCCGCGTGGTCGCCGAGGTCGCCGCTGTCGATACGCACCCCCGTGATCGTGATTCCCTCTGTTGCCAGGCGTCCGGCGAGCCCGACCACACGCCCGGCCGCGCGCTCCGTATCGTAGGTATCGATCAGCAGGACGAGCCCTTGCGGGCACGAATGTGCGAAATGCTCGAAGGCGAGCGTCTCGTCGTCGTGTGCCTGGACAAACGAATGTGCCATCGTCCCGTAGACCGGGATGCCGAATTCGAGACCGGCGGCTACCGTCGCCGTCCCGCTGAAGCCGGCGATATAACTCGCTCGTGCGGCGAGCACCCCCGCCTCGGCGCCGTGGGCTCGTCGCAGACCATAATCGATCAGCGGTCTTCCGGACGCAGCGAGCACCATGCGCGCCGCTTTCGAGGCGATCACGGTCTGAAAATGGAGCAGGTTGACGAGGTGGGTTTCAACGAATTGCGCCTCGGGTAGCGGCGCCGTCACACGAAGGATCGGCTCGTCGGGAAAGAATACCATTCCCTCGGGCATCGCGTCGACATCGCCGGTGAACCGGAAAGAGCCAAGATAGCCGATCAAGCGGTCGGAAAACTCTCCCAAGCCGCGGATCGCTGCGAGGTTTTCGGAAGTGAAAGCCAGGGTTTCGAGAAACTGAAGAGCCTGCTCGAGCCCCGCCACCATCAGGAAGCCGCGGCGTGGCGGCAATTTGCGCACGAAGAGCTCGAAGACCGCGGTCTCGGTCAGGCTGTGGTCGAGATAGGCAGCCAACATGTTCAGCTGATAGAGATCCGTGAGTAGCGCGCTGTCGCTCTTCGGCATGATCGGTCATCCTGCTACGTGACACTCTTGCACGAAAGTCAGTCGACCGGATTGATGCTAATCAACGTGCGCAATGTGATGCCGAGGTCCGCTAGCGAGAGCGTACGAGAGTACCGCGATCACGCCGCGCTGGAGACTCGCCGGAAGCGGAGCAGGGCAAGCCCGAAAAACAGCCCGCCGATCAGCGCGACGATCAGGAACTGCGGCCAAACCACTGTGAAGCCGGCGCCGCGATAGAGGATCGCCTGCGCGAAGGACACGAAGTGCGTTGACGGCGACGCCTGCATGACCGTCGCCAGCCATGGCGGCATGCTCTCGAGCGGCGTATTGCTGCCGGAGAGCAGCGCCATCGGCATATAGACGAGGAAATAGAGCAGGCCGAGCTGCGGCATCGAGCGCGCCACGGTGCCGAGGAAGATGCCGATCGCGGTAGCAAAAAACAAATAGACCGCGACGCCGACCAAGAACAGCGGTATCGACCCGGCGATCGGGATGCCGAGCAGCCCGCGCACGACGAGATAAAGTGACAGGCCGACCGCAACGATGATGACCAGACCGTTGGCCCAGACCTTGGACATGGCGATCTCGAACGGCGTCAGCGGCATGACCAGCAGATGGTCCATCGTGCCGTGCTCGCGCTCGCGGACGATGGCGGCGCCCGAAAGGATGATCGCCAGCATTGTGATGAAATTGATGATTCCCATAACGCTGGTGAACCACGCCGTTGTCACGTTCGGGTTGAACTCGATGCGCACGACGAGATTGACCGGCGATAACGGGGTGCCTTCAGCACGGGAGAGAAAATCGTTGATTTCGTTCGTGATGGTCTGCTGTGCATAGTCGGACCCGAGCCCTGCCTGCACCATCGCGGTGGCATCGACGTCGAGCTGAATGGCAGGCTCGCGCCGGCCGAGAACATCCCGCTGAAAATTCGGTGGAATGTCGACGACAAAGGTGTACCTACCGCTATTCATCAAAGGAACAATGTCTCGCTCGGCGATCGGCTGCGCCGGCTGGAAGTAAGGCGGCAGGAACGCGTGCGCGATGCGGCGCGACAGTTCCGAATGATCCTCGTCGACGACGCCGATCGACGCATTGTGCACTTCCTGCGAGCTGCTTCCCGCCTGCGCGATGACGGCGAGAGAGAACGCGTAGACGACCAACCCCAGCAGCACGTAATCGTGCAAAAAGCTGCGCAATTCCTTGGTGCCGAGCCAGAAGATGTTGGTGATTTTTTGCACCGCAGCGTCTTCTTAACGCTCCTGCTTGCGCAGGAGCAGCAGGCTCAGCAATGTCAGGACCGGGATGAAGACCGCCAATCCGGCCAATTTCGCACCAAGGTCTTCAAACCCGAGGCCCTTAGTGAAAGTCCCGATGCTGATCGGGAGGAAATAGGTCATCGGGAATCCGCGGCCCATGATTTGCGCGATCCCGGAGAGCGCGGATACCGGGACCGACATGCCAGAAAACTGCGATGCCGGCAGAAAGGTCAGAATAGCGGTGCCAAACAGCGCGGCGATCTGAGTGCGGGTAAACGTGGAAATCAGCATGCCATAAGCCGTCGTCGCGGTGACGTAGATCAGGACGCCGAGGAACAGGGTTGGAAAACTGCCTTTGAGTGGCACCTGAAAAACGAACAGCGCCATCGCGAACATCAGGGCGAAATTCACTGTCGCGACCCCGATGTAGGGCAGCTGCTTGCCGAGCAGGAATTCGATGCGGGTAACAGGCGTCACATAAAGGTTGGTGATCGAGCCGAGCTCCTTTTCCCTGACGATCGCGAGCGCCATCAATATCGCCGGGAACAGCGCGAGCAGCAGGGAAATCGTCGAGGGCACCATCGCATAGATGCTGTCGAAATCCTGGTTGTACTTGAACCGGATTTCGACAGTGGCGGGTTGTGGCGGTGCCGGCTGTGTCGTCTTTACGATCGGATCGGACAAATACAGTTGATGCATGGCTTCGAGATAGCCGCGGATTGTCTGGGCTATGAACGGCCTCGCGCCGTCGATCCACGCAGCGATCCAGGCAGGCCGCCCACGCTCGATGTCGCGGCCGAAGCCGGGCGGGATTTCGATGCCGGCCTCGATGTCTCCATTCTGGAGTCGCCGCTGGAGATCGGCATAATCGGCAAGCGGCGGCTTTTCGACGAAGTAGGTCGAGCCGCGTAATTCTTCGAGATAGGCGCGGCTTTCGTGGCTCTGATCGTGGTCGAGCACGGCGAAGGAAAGGTTGTTGACGTCGGTCGAGATGCCGAACCCGAAAACGAGCATCATGAAGGCGGTGCCGAACAAGGCGAAGCCGACCCGGATCGGGTCGCGCAGTAACTCCAGCGCTTCGCGTATTGTGTAAGCAAAAAGCCGCTGCGGACTGAACCATGAAGCTACGTTTGATAGCCGCGCCGGCGTTGTCTGCGGCGCTTCCGACGAATGTTCTGCCCGCCTCGTCCCGCTGGCGCTTGCTCCCGACGCCTCTTCGAGATAACTGACGAACGCGTCTTCGAGCGTGGCAACGCCACGAGCCTTGATCAGGCCTGCCGGCGTATCCGTCGCCAGTACATGCCCGGAGTCCATCAGCGAGATCCGGTCGCAGCGTTCAGCTTCGTTCATGAAATGGGTCGAGACGAAGATCGTCACGCCCTCGTTGCGTGACAGACCGATCAGCAATTCCCAGAACCGGTCGCGCGCCACGGGATCGACCCCCGAGGTCGGCTCGTCGAGGATCAGCATCTCGGGCTCGTGCACGGTAGCGACCGCGAGCGAGAGCCGCTGGCGGATGCCGAGCGGCAGATCCAATGCGCGATGGTCGAGATAGTCGGCAAGGCCGAAGCGTTCGACCAGCTCTGCAATCCGCGCCCTCGCCTTCCGCCTCGGCAGGTGAAACAAGTGCGCGTGAAGATCGAGGTTCTGCCGGACCGTGAGTTCCGCATACAGCGAGAACGACTGCGACATATAGCCGACCCGATAGCGCGTTTTCAGATCAGTGGCATCGAGGGGCCGACCGAACAGCAGCGCTTCGCCCTCGCTGGCCGGCAAGAGCCCGGTCAGCATTTTCATCGTCGTCGTCTTGCCGCAGCCGTTCAATCCGACAAAGCCAAAGATCTCACCGCGCTCGATCGCGAAACTGACCCTGTCGACCGCAGTGAAATCGCCGAACCGGCAGGTGAGGCCGCGCGCCGCGATGACCGGCTCGGCGTCCACGATGCGACGCGGCGGTATCTGCAATCGCGCGTGGCCGGCGCGCTCCCGCTCCGGCAGCAAGGCGATGAAGGCATCCTCGACCGTACACGCCCCGGTCGCTTGCTTGAGTTCGGCCGGCGACCCGGCTGCCACGACCGTGCCGGCGTTCATCGCGACGAGCCAGTCGAACCGCTCGGCCTCTTCCATATACGCCGTCGCGACCAGGACGCTCATTCCCGGGCGGCGCGACCGCATGCGATCGATCAGTTCCCAGAACTGGCGGCGTGATAGCGGGTCGACGCCGGTCGTCGGCTCATCGAGGATCAGGAGGTCGGGATCGTGGATCAGGGAGCAGCACAGGCCGAGCTTTTGCCGCATCCCGCCCGACAATTTCTTCGCGGGGCGGCTGGAAAACGGCGCGAGCCCAGTGCTGTCGAGAAGCTCGACGATGCGCGACCTCCGTTCGGAAGCGGATTGCCCGAACAAGCGGCCGAAAAATTCGATGTTCTCGTGCACACTGAGATCGGGATAGAGGTTCTTGCCGAGGCCTTGCGGCATGTAGGCAATCCGCGGGCATACCGCGGCGCGGTATGTGCCATCGGCCATGTCGCCGTCGAGGACGTAAACCTTGCCGGATTGGATCCGTCGGGCGCCGGCGACGATGCTCAGCAG